>DUPT01000002.1 GCA_012838225.1 Tissierellia bacterium | reverse complement strand
GGGAAGCCATCAAGAAGACCGCGGATGGCTGGATCGAGGACTTCTCTCAAGCCCCCAAACCGCCAAGTTTTTAGACACGTGGATTGGCATTTTTGACCTAGGTCAAAGACAGCCGCCTCCGGAGCGATTATATTGGGATCAATCAAGCAAACGGAGGATGAAATGACAAAGAAAACCTATCAACTGGAAACACTGGCTTGCCCGACATGTGTCACGAAAATCGAAACAGTCCTGAAAAAAACGGCCGGCGTAGACCAATCAGAAGTCTTGTTCAACTCGTCTCGAGTCAAGGTCAGCTTCGATGAAGCCACGATCGATAGTGAAGCAATCAAACGCCGGATCGAGGATCTGGGCTACAAGGTAGTGTCAGTCAAATAATCTCTCATCTCCTTCGGGAGATTTTTTTATGTCTGACTTTCTTTATTTTGACCTGGGTCAAAGCGGTGGCGATCGGTGGCACCTATACTGAGATCAGATCATTTCAAGGAGGCAAGCATGTCTACTGCCAAGCTGTTCCATCTTAAAAAAAGTCATCAGGTGATCCTATCGGGCGTCCTGTCTCTAAGCGGTTATGGTTTGATGCGTTTTATCGGCTATCATCCGGTGGTGATCGGCCTGATGATCGCTGCGACCTTGATCGCCGGTGGGCCGATCTTTCGAAAGGCCTTTCAGGCCATCAAGTATCGGATCATCGGGATCGATGCCCTGGTAACGATCGCCGTGACCGGAGCCCTCATCATCGGCGAATACTGGGAAGCGGCCGCCGTGACCTTTTTATTTGTCCTGGGCGATTATCTCGAATCAAGAACCCTCGAAAAGACCCGATCCTCCATTCGAGCGCTGATGGATCTGGCGCCGGATCAAGCCCGGGTCCGACGAGACGGGATCGAGCAGATCCTCTCGCCGGATGAGGTGATCAAGGGAGATCTGGTGATCGTAAAGCCGGGTGAAAAGATCGCTGTCGACGGCCACGTCGTAGAGGGCTCGGCCTATGTCAATCAGGCCGCCATCACGGGCGAGTCGATCCCGATCAATCGGATGGCCCAAGACGAGGTCTTTTCCGGCACCATCATCGAATCAGGCTATCTGGTGATCGCGGCCGATCGGGTCGGCGAAGACACGACCTTTGCCCGGATCCTGGAGATGGTCGAGGAGGCACAGGACAAGAAGGCCAAGGCTCAAAAATCACTCGAGAAATTCTCGCGCTGGTATACACCGGCCATCATCGTGCTCTCAGCGGTGATGTATTTTATCACCCGGGATGTACGGCTGGCCCTAACGCTGCTGGTGATCTCGTGTCCCGGCGCCCTGGTCATCTCGACGCCGGTCTCGATCGTCGCCGGTATCGGTAATGGGGCCAAGCACGGCGTACTGATCAAGGGCGGCGAGATTATTGAAAAGCTCGGGACCGTCAAAGCGGTCGCCTTTGATAAGACCGGCACCCTGACAGAAGGCCGGCCCGGCGTGACCCATGTCAAGAGCTACGGACTGCCCGAGGATGAGATCCTCCGGATCGCCGCCATCGGAGAAGCCTATTCCGAGCATCCGCTGGGAAAAGCCATCATCAAAGAGGCCGAGGAGCGACCCAACTTCAAGCCGAAAGCTCCGGAAAAGGCGGAGATGATCATCGGTCAGGGCTTGAGCTTCCGCCTCGAGGGCGTCGACTACCTGATCGGAAACCGCAAGTTATTCGATCAGACAAGCATCGATCTGGCAGCCTATGAAGCCTACCTGAAGGCCGAGGAAACCAAGGGCCAAACGGCGGTCATCCTCGGCACCGAAGACGACATCCTCGGGGTCATCTCGATTGCTGATCGCATCCGAGAGGATGCCAGATCACTCGTCAAAGAACTGAAGCGCTTGGGCGTAAAGCAGATCGCTATGCTGACCGGTGATAACAAACGAGCCGCCGGGGCGGTCGCTGATCAGTTGGGGCTTGATGCCTACTATGCGGAGTTGTTGCCGGAGGAAAAGGTCCGGGTGCTGAACGAATTGAGTCAAGCCTATGGCTCAGTCGCGATGGTGGGTGATGGAGTCAATGATGCACCGGCCCTGGCTACGGCCGACCTGGGGGTGGCCATCGGCGGGGCCGGGACGGATGTGGCCATGGAAACGGCGGATGCGGTCTTGATGAGTGCCGATATCCATAAGCTGGCCTATGCGGTGGGGCTTAGCCGAGCCACGGTCAATAATATCCGCCAAAATATCACATTTGCGCTGGTCGTGGTGGCGGTGCTGTTGATCGGTGTCATCTTTAAAACCGTCAATATGTCACTCGGGATGCTGGTTCATGAGGGCTCGGTCCTGCTCGTCATCTTGAATGCCATGCGGCTGTTAGGCTATAATGAGTCAAAGCTTAGTTAGGAGGATCCATGAATCAGCCTGATCATATCCACTGCATATCCGTCGTCCCGATCTTCGATTCACTTAATGATGAGGAGAGGTTGGAGATCGCTCAGATCGCTTCCTCACGGTCGTTTTTAAAGGGAGAGACGATCTATCAAGCCGGCGATGAAGCCGGGACCCTCTATGTGCTCTATACCGGCCGGGTCAAGCTCTATCGCTTAAGCTATAGCGGCAAGGAGCAGGTAGCTCGCATCATCGGTCCGGGGGATTTTATGGGGGAGCTGACCTTATTTTCGTCGCTGCCACTGAGTGACTTTGCCCAGGCAACCGAGAACTGCATCATGTGCGTCCTAAAAGGGGCTCAGCTAAAGGAGATCATGAGCCGCTATCCGGCGATCGCCTTCAAGGTGATGGATGAGCTGTCGCGGCGCTTGGAGGCGGCGGAGAATCGGATCGAGGTGATCTCCTTAAGCTCGGTCAACCAAAGACTGGCTCAGGCGCTGCTGGAGCTGGCCAACACATCGGCTACGATCAAGCTTGAATTATCAAAGGGCGACTTTGCCTCACAGCTGGGCATGAGCCAAGAGACCCTCAGCCGCCGGCTCTCGGCCTGGCAGGAGGAGGGCATCATCGAGCAGCGGGGGCATCGTGTCATTATCGTCAAAGACTATGATCGTCTGGAGGACGAGCTATACCGCGACTAAACCGGCTGAGCAGCCGGTTTTTCTTAGACGAAGCTTTTCAAATTATGGTACACTGGATTCAAAGTTTAGCCGCCGGTGCGGTGAGAGTGAGGAGGGAGCCGTGTTCCAGTTGGGAGGATCGCTCGTTTTTATTTATACAATTTTTAGGATTGAGGGCCGCTCATGAACTACTATACGCCATTGGAGCTGACCAGAAACTACGGTGATAATGGTCGGGCCAAAGCCAATTATCCGACCGGCCAGCTGTTGTGGATGGCGCTGATCGGAGGACTGTTGATCGCCTTTGGGGCAGCGGTCGCCACAACGGCCACCCATGCTGTAACGAATGCCGGCTTGGCTAAGATGATCAGCGGTCTGTTATTCCCGTTTGGACTGGGCATGGTCATCATGCTCGGTGTCGAGCTCTTTACCGGTAATATCATGATCATCATCTCAGTGCTTGAAAAAAAGACCACCGTGGCTAAGATGCTTCGCAACTGGGGCTTGGTGTATCTGGGCAATATGATCGGTGCCATTGTCCTCGCGGCGGGACTGGCTGTCTATGGTCAACTCGATCTCTCGGGCGGCCAACTGGCTGTTTCGACCGTAGCGATCGCCGCGGCCAAGGCTTCGATTCCCTTTATGAAGGGGATCGTCTTTGGGATCTTTGCCAATGTCTTAGTCTGCATCGGTGTTCTGATCAGTATTTCCGGGAAGGATACCGTGAGCCGGATCGCCGGGGCCTATATCCCGGTCGCCTTTTTTGTCATCCTGGGCTTTGAGCACTCGGTCGCCAATATGTTCTATATCCCGGCCGGGCTGTTTGCCATGGAGGTGCCGGAGTATGCATCACTAGTGGCTCAAGCCGGCATCGATGTCTCAAGCCTCAATTGGGCGGGCTTTTTCCTCCGCAATCTGATCCCGGTCACGATCGGCAATATCCTAGGCGGCTTGTTTGTCGGCGTCTCGATGTGGTATTTCCAGCTGCGGAGGACACCGCCAACGACGGAGTAGCGTTTCGAACAGTCACCGGACTGTTCGTTTTTTAAGTCTTCGTTGTGGTATCTTAGAAGTGTAGAAGGAGACGAGACCATGGATAAAACCACCGTGCTTGAGAGTAGTCGGTTACGGATCCGGTTTGCTGGGCCTGAGGATATCGCTTATGTCTTAGCGCTCGAGCACCACCCGGCCAATCGCGATTTTGTTTGGCAGGGAACCGCCGAGCAACATCAACAGGCGATCGATCAGCCGGACTATGCGCTGATGATCGTCGAACGAACGTCTGATGAGCAAGCAATCGGCTATTGTCTGTGCTGGCTGAACCGAACATTTCACTGGCTAGAGCTAAGACGGCTGGTCATTTCACAAAAGGGTCAGGGCTATGGTCAAGAAACCATCCTATGCTTATTCGAGTATTTCTTTGATACACTGGGGGTCAATAAGATCTGGCTTGATGTCTATCCCCATAATCAGGTGGGTATCCACCTATACGAAAAGCTGGGGATGCACCGTGATGGCCGGCTGCGCCAGAACTATTATTCGGATGAAACGGGCTATCTGGATCAGGTCGTTTATTCGATCCTGAGAACAGAGTATGCAGCCCAAAAGAGGTGAGAGATGAAATTCTATATCGTTGATGCCTTTACCCAAGAACTGTTTGGCGGCAATCCGGCCGGAGTGGTCGTGGTCGGCCCAAGACAGGACTTTCCGTCGGAGGAGATCATGCAAAAGACGGCGGCGGAGCTGCGTTATTCCGAGACGGCCTTTGTCAAAAAGCTCGATGATAGGACCTTTTGGACGCGCTACTTTACGCCTGAGGCAGAGGTCGACCTGTGCGGTCATGCTACGATCGCCACCTTTCATGCCCTGCGGCAAGAAAAAATCATTCCGGCCAAGGCTCAATTACTCAATCGAACCAAGGCGGGCGATCTAAGCATTGTCGTTAATGATGGCCAGATCTACATGGAGATGGGGCGACCGAAGGCCTTGGGTGTCATCGGCGACCAAGCAGATATGGCCGAGATCTACCATGGGCTGGGGATCGGTGAAGTGGTCGATCGGCTGGGAAATAAGCTCCTGCCCGAGATCGTCTCGACGGGTCTGCCCGATATTCTCGTTCCGGTGCCGGATGAGACGATCCTGAATGCCATCAAGCCTGATTTTAGAGCCATCTCGCAGCTATCGGAAAAACATCAGGTGGTTGGAGTCCACGTCTTTACAGTCGGCAGCGACAGCCTGTTTCATGTGAGAAACTTCGCTCCGCTCTATGGCATCGATGAAGAAGCGGCCACCGGTACGGCCAATGGGGCCTTGACCTACTATCTCCATCGCCACGGACTGATCCAACCAAACGCCGAGACCGTCTTTATCCAGGGCGAGGCCATGGCCAGGCCATCCCGAGTCAGTGCCGTTTTATCTCAACCAGACGGAGCGATCCGGATATTTGTCGGAGGTCAAGCTGTGAGCTTAGCCTCAGGCCATATCAGCCTCTACTGATGCGATATCGACAAACGATCAGCCTGATCAGCCTACTGATGATATTTACGATCCTATCCGCCTGCGGCTCGTTCGAGCAAGCGACGCTCAAACAAGATGAGGTTGTGTTTGTTGCCTCAGATGAGTCCAGAGAGTTTTTCTATCTGCCTGATACGACCGAACACCGGGTCGAAGACGGCGATGATATCCTTAGCCTGAGGGTGCATATCGTGCATCGAGGCGAGAGAGGCTTTTTAGGCCAAGAAGAACAACTGTGGCATATCGATTATAAGAACGAACGCTATCAGGTGACAGCGTCTTATGCGTTTGACGCTGACGGAAATTTCCGTCAAACCTGACCATCCAGCTATGGTGCTGCCTCGTGGAGGCAGCTGGCAGATGATCGGGGAGTCGAGCGCTTCTTAATAGAGCTTCATCATCTAATCTTCGATTAGTAAACGAAGCCAATATGTTGGCATAAGACTGTTTCAATCATCGATTGTGTGCCCGTTCGTGGTTGAGTACGCCTAAAACGCTTCAGCAGACATTTCTTGCGCTGACTACCTCAGCCACCGGCTCTCTTTATGTTTTCAGATCCTTGATCTGAATCGTCTTATTTCCAAGTTTTTTCACTTCCTCATCGTGGCTTGCAATGACCAAGGTTTTCCCTTGACTATGAAGTTCCAGTAAAAGATCAACCATGCTATCAAGATCATAGCTGCTCATATTCTCTTGTAGCATATTCAGATTTTGATTGTGCTGTCTTTGGAACATCTCGCTTCCCTGCGAAAGACTGAGATAGACAAAAAAGATAAGGAAAACATAAAGAGTGAATTTTTTCACTAAATACCTCTCTAACCGAATGGGATTTCTTAAATAACCCAGGATCGCCCCTAAATTACTTGGAGTCATAGTCGGGGATGAAGATAAAGTGATATTTGTACTTTCAGCGGGGGTCTGTAGCCCGAGACATATTATTATGTCGGTTCGGCGAATCCAACCTCAATACTCTAGTGGAAAGGTGTTTCTTGGGGTTGAACCTTGTTGTTCTCTGCCCACATACCGGTAGTTTCCTGTGTAGTCCGCTCCGCGAGCAACACTCTTGTATTTAACCAAAGTAAAACAATCTATATGTTGACTTTACAATAACAATTGCAACATAATCTGTCAAAAGGACGTATAGTTCTTTTTTTTTTAGTAATATTTTCGGACGTATAGAAAAATTATGATCGCCATATAAGTTATACATTCCTAGTGGTATACCGTGCATTTCGTATAGCTCTGTGATTGACTGTTTTATGTCAAACATTTGGTCTCTCCTCCATGTATGGGGAAGACCCCAAGATCATTGCTGGTCTAGTGGTCAAAGAACGGTATTTGCACCCCTATATTCCAGAGGGCATCTATGCGGAGTTACGCTCCCGTCAAACCAGCGATTTTAAAAAGAGGGCGAACGAATGTCGATACTTAGCCGAACGAGACCAGGCTGGCGAGCGGCATCGAAGGAAAAATCGGCGAAGGCAAGCGAGGGTCTGGCGTTGGATCGTATCTTAACCAAACGACAGGACACTTGTGAGACGGTCATTCATTTGGGCCTCTTTGTGATGAACATAGCACAAAGACAGCGGTCTTTTTCTGCGCTTTTTTTCCAATGGGTCCCATGGTTTAGATCTTGCACCCAATACGCTTGTTAAAAAACAGGGGCTCAAGACCATTTGATTTATTCAGTTACCCTATTTAGTAAGAACGATCAGGACACGAAAGAATTTAACCTTTAAATACTACGCCCACTGACCCCTGGGGCTTTTTATTTGCTATCATGAACGAACGACGAGGAGGCAGTAGTGTTTTTCGGTTAATTTAAAAGAAACTCTGAACAGTAAGGGGCTAAATAGAGAAATATTACGTCGACCGACCCACTTCACGACCCGCTTGAATTAGTACATGAAAAAAGCGTTGATATTCCAACGCTTTTAGTAATATTTGGTCGGAGTGACAGGATTTGAACCTGCGACCTTACGGTCCCGAACCGTACGCTCTACCAAACTGAGCCACACCCCGTTATCGGTAATACCAAACCATTATAACCAATTAAACTGGGACTGTCAAACCAAAAATTAAAATTCATTTTGACTGTTCAGGCGTTGAAATTTCAGGCTTATTTGAGTTGATAGGCCCGATCGATCAGCGCTTGTCGCTCGTTTGGGAGGCTATCAGTCATGACTTCTTTGAGCAAACGCTCGAGGATCAGCCCGATGGTCCGGCCTTGCGGGAAGCCCAGATCGATCAGATCGTGGCCGTTGATCTCGAGAGAGTTGACGGTAAAGGCGGCTTTCCCGTGACGAACGATCTCCATTTCTTCTCGAAACCGTCTAAGGTGTTCCAGCTTGTCGGAGCGAAAGTCGGGATGCTGTCCCTTGGCATCGGCTGCTTTGAGATCGATCAGCTTCGAGAGGAGCTCCGGACCGAGTCGCTGGAGCCATTCTCTGATCTTGGCCGGCTTTAGTGATAGCTGATGATCGTGATAGCGGATAAGCTGTGACACCTCCAGCAGCGTCTTATTATCGGCTCTCAGCTGTCTTAGGATCTGACGAGACATTTCATCCGAACGCTCGGGATGGCCGATGTAATGGGCGTGATTGTCCTTGCCAAAGCTCTGATACTCGGGCTTGGCGATATCATGAAATAAGGCGGCCAAGCGCAGACTGATATCGATCGGGGTCTCGGCAACGACGCGGGCTGTGTGATCCCACAGCTGTTTATGATGATGAGGATGTTGCTGGTCAAAATCCATCATGGGAGAAAGCTCCGGGATGATGGATGAAAATACCTCGGGATAGGCCAGTAGGACCTGCTCGATGGCCGGGCCCATCAGGATCTGCTTGAGTTCACTGAAGATCCTCTCAGCCGAGATATAGAATAGCAGGTCGCTGTGGTGGCGCATCGCCCGGTCAGTCTTTTCTTCTACCTGAAGGCCAAAGCGTGAGATGAAGCGCAGGCCTCGGAGTATTCTTAGCGGATCCTCTTCAAACCGCTTGGCCGGATCGCCGACCGCTTTTAGGAGGCCGTTGACCAGATCATCTGAGCCGCCAAAGGGATCGATCAGACCTTTTTTAGGATGATAGGCCATGGCATTGATCGTAAAGTCACGCCGCGACAGATCCTCCGTGATCGATCGGGCAAACGATACCTCATCCGGGCGGCGGTGATCGCTGTAGGTTGAGTCACTTCGATAGGTCGTGATCTCAAACGGCAGCTGATGCAACATCACCGTAACGGTGCCATGCTTGATACCGGTGTCAAGCACCGTTGTAAAGGAGAAGATGGCCTTCACCTGCTCGGGAGTGGCATTGGTGGCCAAATCGACATCAGCTGCCGGGATCTCCAGCAGATAGTCGCGGACACTGCCGCCCACCAGGTAGGCTTCAAAGCCGGCCTGTTCTATCAGATTTAGGATTTGATCGACATATTCCTGCATAATTACCTCTAGCCCTATTCTAACTGAAACGGACTAGAATAGGTAGTCCCTAGCCCGAGGCAAGCGTCGTTTGATCCATCTCCGGCAGATAGCGCCAGTATTTTTTTGGCATAAAGGAGCGCTGCCGCTCGAGATTCTTTCGCTCGGCGATCGCGATATGAGCGTGATATTTTTTCCAAAACGACTGGAAGGCCAGTTCTTCTTGATGGTACTTCTCATCGACCTGAGCCAGATCGGCACTCAGCCAGGTCTTCTTATTATAGAAGATCGCCTTTTGGCGTTTGAGATCGTGGATGATAAAGTACTCATTGCCCATGCGTTCAACAAAGTGCTCCACTAACAGGACCGATAGATCAAAGGTCGGCTCGTAGGCGGCGTAGTAGATATCACCCTTAAGCCGTTTAAAGCGAAGCAATCCCAGGAACTTATGCCGCTCTCTTTCGACCGCTCGTTCTAGAGACAACAGCGGTGTCACCATCTCATTGATCTGATGATAGACCTTCTTACCGTCTTGGCGAGCCTGTGCGATAAAGCGATCGATCGCATCAAATCGGGCCGGATCATCCGACAGATAGGCTGTCAGGACCGATCGAACGATCCGGTCCCCCAAGTCGCGATCGAGCTCTTTGATATATTTGCCGGCCCGGGCATCGTCTGTTTTATGGACCGTAAACGGGGTCAACAGACTCATCTGATAATGATCGCTCTGACAGATATGACGCTGCGAAGGGGCGGACTCGTCCAAACAATCGAGCAGACTGAAGAGTGAATCCAGACTGCCATCAATCAAGTAATCCATGTTGTTCCTTTCTAAGATGGGCTAAGACATCGGTCTTGCCGGGCTCAGCCAGCGAAAAGATATCGGGGTAGAGGTCGAAATAATCGAGCTGGACCGGCATGGCCGGAAGGAGCTTCGGCTCCACCAGCAGGAGCTGCTTCTGAAGTTGACTTGGTTTCTCGAGGAGGCCGAGTCCCTCCGGGCGAACGAGCTGCCCGTCGGAGGTGATAAAGTACTTGGCCCGCTTTAGGACCACTCCGGCTTTTTTCAGCTGATCATAGCTAAGCCGGCCAAAGGCTCTGGCCCGAGTGATCCGTTTGGCGGAGATGGGACCAATGCCGGGCACTCGGAGCAATTCGTAATAAGACGCCCGCATGACATCGACCGGAAAGACCTCCAAGTGATTAAGTGCCCAGCCGGCCTTGGGATCGAGTGAGAGATTGAGATGAGGCAGACCCTCACTCAGCAGCTCATCCGCATCAAAGCCATAGAAGCGAAGCAACCAATCGCTCTGATATAAGCGGTGTTCTCTGAGCTTGGGACTCTCGACTCTGGCCGGTAGGTGAGGATGATCGGGATTGACCGGGATATAGGCCGAATAGTAGACCCGCTTTAGCTTTCTTTTGCGATAGAGCGCTTGGGAGAGCTGAAGGATGGTGTGGTCCGTATCGGGCGTTGCACCGATGATCACCTGTGTCGATTGACCGGCCGGCAAAAAGTCCGGACGGCGTTCGTTCAATTGCTCCGAGATGGCTCGGATCGAGGGTAGGATATGGGCCTCGCCCTTGTCGGGCGCTAAGAGCTTCAGACTCTCCATGGTCGGCAACTCCAGATTGACGCTTAAGCGATCGACATAGCGACCGACCTGCCGGATAAAATCGTGACTGGCCCCCGGGATCAGCTTCAGGTGGATATAGCCATTGAACCGATGCTCCGTGCGCAGCTTTTTAACTACCTCCAGAAGCTCCTCCATGGTTTTGTCCGGACTGTGTTTGACGCCGGAGCTTAGAAACAGCCCCTCGATATAGTTTCTTTTATAGAAACCGATCACCAACTCGATCAGCTCCTGTGGTGTAAACGAGGCCCTGGGCCGATCATTCGAGTGCCGATTGATGCAGTAGGCACAGTCATAGATGCAGACATTGGTATAGAGGATCTTGAGCAGTGAGATACACCGGCCATCCTCACTCCAGGAGTGACAGATGCCACAGGCCGATGCATTGCCCAACTGATCGGGCTTGGCTCGACGGGTAACACCGCTTGAGGCGCAGGCAACGTCGTATTTGGCACTGTCGGCCAGGATTTGGATCTTGTCTAAAAGCTCCATCACGTCCTCCTATATAGAACAAATGTTCGTATATAGTATAGCATCTTTTAGGCGATTGGACCAACTTATTTTTCAAAGGGTCTTGTAACTGTCGACCGATTAATATATCATACTTGTTGTTTAGTATAATGTCTTTTATGAGGAATAGGAGATCAGATGTTATTAGGTGAAAAAGTACGCAATCTTCGTCTGATGATGGGCTTGACCCAAGAGGAGCTGGCAGAACGATCCAATCTGACCAAGGGCTTTATCTCTCAATTGGAAAACAGCATGACCTCGCCCTCGGTCGATACGATGGAGGGGATCGTGGCGGCCCTGGGAAGCACGATGTCGGATTTTTTTAAAGAGGATCAGACTAAACCGGTGGTTTACTCGGTCGATGAGAGCTTTTCGGCGCTGTATGAGCAGCTGGGGCTTCAGATCCACTGGATCGTACCCTCGGCACAGACCAATACGATGGAACCGACCGTGATGGAGCTTCAGCCCGGCGGACGGTCTAAGACGTATAATCCCTTTGAGGGTGAGAGCTTCGGCTATGTCATCTCGGGCACGATCCACCTGATACTGGGACATGAAGAATATCAGGTTTCGACCGGTAATTGTTTCTACTTTGATGCCGACCGAGTCTTTCAGGTGGAGAACCGAAGCGACTCGCCGGCCAAGCTGCTCTGGGTATTGACACCCCCTAACTTCTAGAGGTGAATGATGGCACAGATCGAATTGAAGAACATCCATAAGGCCTATGGTGAACTGACGGTTCTAAATGATCTCTCGCTTGAGATCGAGGATGCGGAATTCCTGACGCTGCTGGGGCCTTCGGGCTGCGGCAAGACCACGATCCTTCGGATCATCGGCGGCTTTGAAGACCCCGACCAGGGGCGAGTCATTTTTGAAGGACAAGATATCACGGAGCTGCCGGCCTATAAGCGGCCGGTCAATACGCTGTTTCAGAGCTATTCTCTGTTTCCTCATCTCAATGTCTATGACAATGTGGCCTTTGGCCTAAAGATCAAGGGGATGAAGGACAGTGAGATTCGTCCGCAGGTCGAGGAGATGCTCCGTTTAGTCAATCTGAGCGGCTATGAGAAGCGAAGCATCGAGAAGCTCTCCGGCGGTCAGCAGCAGCGCATCGCCATGGCGAGGGCCCTGATCAATCGGCCGGAGGTGTTGCTTTTAGATGAGCCGTTTGGTGCGCTCGATTTAAAGCTTCGAAAAGACATGCAGATCGAGCTGAAGCGGATCCAACAACAGCTCGGCATCACCTTTATCTTTGTCACCCATGATCAGGAGGAGGCCCTGACGCTGAGTGATCGGATCATCGTTTTGAACGAGGGCATCATCCAGCAGATCGGGAGTCCGATCGATATCTATAACGAACCGATCAATGCCTATGTCGCCGATTTTATCGGAGAGTCGAATATCTTAGAGGGCATCATGCACGGTGATTTTGATGTCACCTTCTCAGGCCGTCGGTTTGAATGTGTTGATGAAGACTTCTATCCCAATGAAGCAGTCGATGTCGTGATCCGGCCCGAGGACGTTGAGATTGTTCGGCCCGACCTTGGGATGCTCCAAGGCGAGGTGCTGAGCTGTCTGTTCATGGGCGTTCACTATGAGATGCAGATCAGGGTGAAAGATGAGATCTACTTGGTCCATACCACGATCGCCCGACCGGTCGGTGATCAGGTGGGTCTTGTGATCACGCCCGATAATATCCATATCATGCGTAAGGGGGAAATCGAAGGCGATGAAGACCTATAAAAGCGCAGCCGGCCCCTACCTGCTGTGGGCAGTGATGTTTATCATCATCTCTCTGGTGATGGTGTTGTATTACTCTTTGACGAATGAAGCCGGTCAGCTGACACTGGCCAACTTTGAGCGTTTTTTCACCGGGAGTACTCTAGGCACGCTTTGGCGTTCGCTAAAGGTCGCCCTATTGACCACCATCATCTGTCTCTTGATCGGCTATCCGATGGCCTATATCATCTCGACCATGAGGGCGAGCTTTCGAACGACAGCTATTATGCTGGTCGTCATCCCGATGTGGATGAACTTTTTACTTCGGACCTATGGCTGGGTGACGATCCTGTCAAAGAATGGGATCCTGAACAGCTTGCTACGTCCTTTTGGGGTGGCGCCCCTAGACCTGCTCTATACCGAAGGAGCGGTCACCCTGGGGATGGTGTACAACTTTTTGCCCTTTATGATCCTGCCGATCTATACGGTGCTTGAGAAAATGGATCATGGACTGATCGAGGCGGCGGCGGACTTGGGCGCCAATAAGATGAATACCTTCTTGAAGGTCATCTTTCCTTTGTCTTTGCCGGGGATCGCTTCCGGGGTGTCGATGGTGTTTATCCCGGCCATCTCGACCTTTGAGATCACCGCTCTTCTGGGAGGGAACAAAACCAACCTGATCGGCAATGTCATCGAGCAGCAGTTCACGGTGACGGGCGACTGGAACTACGGTAGTGCCATGAGCATGGTGCTGATGGTTTTTCTCGTGGTGTCTCTTTTATTCTCGCGTGGGGATGAGGATGAAGCCATGCCCAATCAAGTGTTAGCTGAGGAAAGAAGTCGGGAGGTGGGTGATGTCTAAGCTCTGGAAACGGATCTACCTCTGTCTGATCTTCGCTTTTTTGTATGCCCCGATCGCGGTCCTGATCGTCTTCTCCTTCAATGAAGGCAAGACCCGCGGCAGCTGGGACGGCTTTTCACTGACGTGGTATCAGGAGCTTTGGCAGGATAGTGAGATCCTGTCGGCTGTAAGCAATACCTTTGTAGTGGCCATCATCACCACCATCATTGCCACCGTGATCGGAACACTCGGGGCGATTGGGATCGAACAGTATCGCCGGAAGCAAAAGAAGCTGATACTGGGCCTGAACCAGATCCCGGTGATCAATCCCGATATCGTGATGGCGGTAGGTCTAATGGTGTTGTATCGCTCGCTGAGTCTTGACTTCGGCTATTTGACTTTGATCCTGGCCCACATTGCCTTTACCGTGCCCTATGTTGTTTTATCGGTCCTGCCAAAGCTAAAGCAGATGCCCCGGGCATTACCCGAGGCGGCGATGGATCTGGGGGCGACACCGATCCAGACCCTGTGGCAGGTGATCATCCCCTATATCCGCCCCGGGATCATCTCGGGCGCTCTGATGGCCTTCACCCTGTCGATCGATGACTTTGTCATCTCATTCTTCACCACCGGAAATGGCGTTGAGACCATCTCGACCCTGGTCTTTTCGATGGCTCGGCGCGGCATCAATCCCAAGATCAATGCCCTATCGGCCATCATCTTTGGGACGATGCTGGTCTTGATGGTGATCATGAATCTCAGAACAGAAAGGGCGGATAAGTGATGAAAAGAAGCTTACTTCTATTGATCATCCTAAGTCTTTTGCTCAGCGCCTGTCAGCTAAACCCCGCCAGTCGGGGCGAGGTCGTCAATGTCTATAACTGGGGTGAGTATATCGATAAGGATTTGTTGACAAAATTTGAAGACGAGACCGGCATCCGGGTGATCTATTCGAACTTTAATACCAACGAAGACCTCTATGTCAAGCTAAAGAGCGGTGGTACCAGCTATGATGTCGTGGTACCGAGCGATTATATGATCGAGCGGATGATCAATGAGGATATGCTGCGTGAAATCAACTGGGACAATGTCCCGAATATGCAATACGTCGATGAGGAGTATCAGCACCACTCGTATGACCCTTTTCAATTGTATTCAGCCCCCTATTTTTGGGGGACGATGGGCATCGTTTATAACACCACACTCGTGGATGAAGCGGTCGATTCCTGGAGTATCTTGTGGGATGAGAAGTATGCCCGAGAGATCATCATGCTCGATAGCTCACGTGATTCGATCGGAGTAGCCTTAGCATGGCTCGGGTATTCGATGAATTCGCGTGATCCGAAGGAGCTGGAAGAAGCCAAGGCCTTGTTGATCAAGCAGTATCCCCTGGTCTATGCCTACCTGGTCGATCAGACGAGAGACATCATGATCAATGGGGAAGCTGCCTTGGCGGTGATGTATTCCGGCGACGCCGTCGATGCGCTCGATAGCAATGAGGATCTGGTCTATGCTATTCCAAAAGAAGGCTCCAATCTCTGGTTTGATGCCATGGTCATCCCAAAGACGGCCAGAAATCCCGAGAATGCCGAGAAGTTTATTAATTTTATGCTCGAGCCTGAAAATGCCGCCCTCAACTCAGAGTATGTCTGGTACTCCCTGCCAAGTACAGCCGCCAAAGAACTCCTGAGTGAGGAGCTGCGAGATAATGAGGTAGCCTATCCATCATTTGAGCTGATCGAACAGCTGGAGGTGTTTCGTGATCCGGGAAGCTATGTGAAGCACTACGATGAGATGTGGCAAGAAATCAAAAACCAATAGGCAACCGGTCATATACCTGATTCAGACCCTAAATAAAGTCACCTTCTTTCCTATAGTAAGGTGACTTTTTCACCTTGTCGATAAGATCAAGCGTTATTCATGTCTACTATGACGATATGCGAGCAACCGGACAACGTGCGATTGAGAAGAACATGGGGCGCATCGAAAGAAATCTACAGAATGCCATCGGCGTCATGGCAGAGTTGGCCGAGCGGAGAAATACTATCATCTTTTTCTACGATGGATAAGACAATAAACGCAGGTGTATGGTAACCTCCGTTTTGGGTAAGCCAATAAAATCTGGTGCTAAAATCGAGGTGTGAGCATCGTGTTGCCTCAAGACAAATGATAATTATTGATAAGCAACCTTGTCTCACTAGCAATGGTTTCACCGAAGGATGATCTGCAGGTGATATTGACGAACTTTCGCTCGGAAAGCTTTACAACTCAGAACCCCATTATAAAATCCACCATCGCCTGGGTGGGATGCTGTTTTCCAATAAATGAAACTGTAACACGCGGAGTAGTTGCGCATCTAAGCCAGATTTCATCACCTTGAAAGACTCTTCAATCCGCCATAAATTATGATAGGTTTGATACATATTCTTTTGCACTCATCTCCAGCTCGGAGGTGACTAAGAAATTGTAACCGGCTAATTCCATATCTTTATCTATTTTCTCTTGATTCATCATCACCTTCACGGGCGCTCCGGTCTTCTTACCTTTTTGATCGGTAGACTCAAAATGAACATACTTGGCACAATCACCATACTCGTTCTTCTTCGCCCGGGATATCCGGAGTCTCTTCGCTTTATCGATTTGTTTCTAATCTCAGCCCGTTTCTTTTTTTGCCAGCGCCGGGTTATAGGTGAACACTCGTCTCTCCACAATGCTGGCCTTTTCTTTGCTGCCATTTTTATGGGACATATTATAATCAAGGTATCGACACATTCTTTCCAGTCAATAAAGAGTGTTTCCCTTGACATCCTTGATGGGCTGATAATCTTGCGTTAACAACACCCACATTTTTTCCGTCTCAGGAATCACCTTGACGGATCGGGAGAAGACAAACCGTCTTTTTGGCGCAGGACATTTTGAATATTTGCGGCACAAAGGAGGCCTTTATCCGGCCACCCGAATGGTCTTACCTCGGACTTGATGGCGTTACTTTAAGTCGAAATGCGTCGTATCCAACGAGAAGCCATAGCGAGCATGAATCTGGGTGTTATAAAAATCTATGATCTTTCATACTCGTTGCCCATCAGGGCTAACGCAGCGTAGAGTTAGTCCAGGCTTAGTGTCAGCGGATCCATCAGCAACGGGAAACCTCATGGAATGTCTTGTACTTGGAGCAGGGGCGGATCAGCCGGGCATACACCAGCCCGGCTAAAACCTCAGCCAGTGAGTAGTTCACATGGTAGGGTAATTGGAGATAATTTGAGTAGGTGTCAACACCGAGCGCATCCAGAGTATTTTTATAGGAAAATAGCCCAGAGAACGCTCGGGTGTGTCATGAGAGATTTCCAAGATTTTGTCTTGTGCCTTTTGTGCCTGATAGACCTGGTTCAAATCATCGATCTCTCGCTGAAAGTGTGTCAAGGGATCGTCGATTCCCTGTTCTTCTAATTCGTGAACATAGCCAATCGGACGATGGGATTTATGGCGTGGACCATGGACTTGTGGAACATAGTAACTAAGGTAAATCTGGAGATACGATCCCTTTTTATTGACGGTTTTCTTCAAGGAAAAGGCATCTATACCTGTGTCACGAAGATGGTTCGACGAATGAATGAAGAGGATGTCTGCTTCCGGAACATCTAAAGCATTATCTGAACGAGTCGGATGCCAATCAGGTGCTCAATCATCGACGTAACGAAGAGTTAGCGGACCGATTACAGGCCGTCATTGAGGATGGCGTATCTCTGGTAGCCAATGTCACCGAAGCACTCGTCGACAGCCTGAAGATGAGGCTTCTGCAACGAGTCCTCCGAGAACAAGTGGAGGAGACCCCGGAAAGCCCGTCATTTATCACGCACTATGACGTAAAGCCTAACACGTATTCCGACCAAGCCCTCTCCCGCGATCTTCTAGAGATTCTGCGTGAACGAGAAGAGCCCCTTACGCTGATCGCCGATGGTACCTATGGTAGCGAAGAAATCAAAGCCCAGGCGAAGAAGCAGAACATTGACCTCATCACGACAACCCTCATTGGCAAGTCTCGCCACCCGGTCAAAGCGGATTTTCATTTAGACACCGAAAGCAAACAAGTTCTGCGCTGTCCCGGAGGAAAGGCACCACGCCATACCAGTTACTACCCGGATACCGGAACCTATCGGGCGGTCTTTGAACGCTCTTCCTGCCAGGGTTGTCCCCATCGGGAAACTTGCGGTATGAAGGCGCAAAAGAAATCGAATGTTGTGCTCATTACCGAAGCCATGATTGCTCGGGCGAAAACAGTTCTTGAAATGGGCACGGAGTTCTTCAAAGAATATAGCAAAAAGCGTAATGGGGTGGAAGGAATGCCTTCCGTATTTCGGCGACGCTATGGCATCGATGGTGTACCGGTTCGTGGTAGAGTACGCCTAAAAACATGGTTCGGCTTTAAAGACGGGGGCGGTCAACGCCAAACGGTTGATTAAAAACATACAGATGAGCTTCTTATACGTCTGGCACTCGTCCGTTTTTTTATCAACCAACTTTTTACTTCTCGATCCTTTTGGTCTCGAGAGGAATCCGGTCAAAATCAACTGGGGTGAAAAGCACTTTTGTCACCCTAACTAATAATAAAAAAAGATGCTGTGGAAATAATAGGAATCTAAAGATCTATGTGGTATTTTTATATAAACTACATATATCTTATAGTGTTACTGAAATACTTCTAATAACCAGCCCATTATCAGCCTAAACTTAAATATAGGAGGATAAAAAAAGTTTAGAAAAATGGCTCTATTTCTATTGGTCGGGTGTTTCATAATAAATCTATTTGCGGGTTATTCACAAGCAGCTTCAGGGACTCTCACTATACCAGGATGGTCATCCACTCCAAATGGGAGAGTAAGTAATGATATAGAAATAAGGAATAGGGAGTACACTTTTAATGTATATGCAACATCGAATAATTCAAGTGCTACCGTCAGTTGTAGATTTTACCAACACGGCAAAAGTGTAGCCCATGCAATTGCAACAGGCGGGTCTGCCGCTGACTCTCACAAATCGGATGATTTTACTGGATTAGCTTGCACATGGTACGATATATTTATGGCAAAGTGATTAGCGCTGAGATCGTAAGTCAAGTCTTTTTGGCTTGACTTACGAATTCTTTTATTTGGGTATTTAAAAGACTCTCACTGCTATTTGGTCAAAGACGAATTATTAAGATACTAAGTACCCTTTATTGAAGGTGTTTTCAATGATTGGAGGTGAGGGCTTGAACGTAAAAAGAGGCTTCCTTATGCTCTTCATTGTGATCCTGACCGTAGTAGTTCTTACACAGAGTCAGAATGTATTTGAAGAGCTGCATAACCAGAAATTAAAAGACTTACCATTCGAGGCATTGGACTATCATCCGGAAGATACGCTGTTCTTTCGGTTGCCTGAGACAAGTGTGACTGATAATCTGTTGGTTTTTTTAAATTCCCTCATCACTCAAGTTGATGGTCAACTTGTACTGATTCAACATATCGTTGATTACGAACATCCGGTAGGAGATTCATACGCGACCGATTTCAATTATTATGTCGCGGGCAATATGGATGAATTTCTTCCGGAGTTTTTTATAAATGATCGATTTTCGGAAACTGATCCCGGAGACCGCTTTAATCGGCTAAGTGATCGGGCGGTCGGTTTACATTCACTGGAAGACTTTTTCTTATTTTCATTAACCGATTTTACAAAGCAGGCTGATCCGTCCGATTCGGTATTGTCTTTTTATCTGATCAGTGATTCACCGGATGAAATTATGGAGATAATCGCTGATTCGCCGGTGCCGATACCTATGATTGGTCCGGCGGAAAACAATCAGCTGAGACAGTTTTTTGACGAGGTTTCAAGCTTCGTGCCATATGGTCAGATCATCTTTCTTTTATTTGCAATCTTTTGCCTTATCATGATCACGCATACTTCACTAGTGGTCTCGAACAACCGGGAAGTTTCGATAAGAAAACTTCATGGCCAGACAGATCTTTTCGTATTTAAAAAGCTATACCTTTATCTGAATATGGAGCTTTTGATAGTCTTTGGATTGACCTTTATCATCACGCTCATGCTGAATGTAAAATACTGGAATCCACTGACAGGGCGATATCTACGTTGGTTAGGTCTCTTTGTCATTTTCTTTTTGGTGTCGGTCCTTTTAGCAAATGTGGTCACATATTGGTCCATTCGAAAGAACAACCCCGTCCGGCAGTTGAAGCAGACTCAGCAATTAGATTATCTTATGAGAATCGGTGTCATTCTCAAAGTAGGAATTGCGGTATTAATTGCCAGTCAATTATTCAGTGCCCTGCCGTCTCTTCGACAATATTTTGATATTAGGGCAGCAGAAAAGTTCTATCATTCGAGGTATATCGAAGTCTATACGGGTGATCACTTCTTTTCAAAAGACCTCCCCCAGGCGGATAGAAGAAAGCTCGTCAATCAGACGACGTTTGCGCTGGAGGATGCTATGATTGAAATTGACTCGCTTGGAGTCAAATATTATGAAGAGGGAATGCACATTATTTCGGGAGTTAATTCGAAAGGGGAGCCGATCCTCAAACAAATGACTCAGGATGTGGTAATAGCAACGCATATGCTCCTAAATGAGTCTGAGATCATTGATACTTCCGGAAAACGAATCCAGTTCACAGAAACGCCATCGGTGACGACCATGCTATTGCCGATAGGTAAGGAGCTTGAGAATACGGAGCTGTTCGGCCAACAACTCCCAAAACCGGGCATAACCATCGATATCCCGGCCGGACAAGGACTGCTAACTCCGAATGGAGAATTCATACATAATCCAATCCTGCTGATTGTCTCGACCGATGATCTCTGGAAGGTATCAGAATCCTATTTCCTGGATACTCCTGACAACCGAGCACAATTGTCGGCGTTTATGAGCGAGGCCGGAGTCGATCAAAGTGCTTATGCTTTTCGGAAGATTCCGGAAAATCTATCCAAACCGCTCATTATCAAGGATCTGAAGCGGATTGGTTTGGTGTTCATTCTGACTTTCGCCAGCTTTCTCATGTCAACGCTCTATTTGGTTCAATTGTACATCGAATCTAAGGCTAAATTATTGGTCCTCAGATACATCAATGGCAACGGGATCGCCAGGCAGCACCGAGAATTGTTTTATACGGTACTCTTGCCATATACGATCGGATTTCTTTTAGTCGCTGTCATGCCTAATGTTTTTGCAGAAATGTATAAGGCCCAGAATAGCGGCTTTTATGTGACACAACCTGAGATTTCGCTCATTCGCGTCGGATTGATTTTCTTGAGTCTGCTGTTTATTGATGTGGTACTACACTGGGCATTCGTAAGCTACTTGAAAAAGCATAGTGTAGGCGCACTGAAAGGGGAGTTC
Source organism: Tissierellia bacterium (assembly GCA_012838225.1). GTDB lineage: Bacteria > Bacillota > Clostridia > Peptostreptococcales > Acidaminobacteraceae > DUPT01. Next base: position 4,222 of record DUPT01000002.1, on the reverse strand, counting down.
TAGTGGAACCATTAATACATGTTGAGGATTTAACGAAGAGTTTTGGCCAGCGCAAGATCTTGGATCGGTTTCAAGCATCATTCTTCCCGGGAGAACTGTCGGTGATCTCCGGAGAGTCCGGATCCGGTAAAACCACCCTACTTAATATATTGGGCCTGCTTGAGCCGATGGATGCCGGAAGGATCACATGGTGGGGTCAAACGAATGTCAAGCCACAAACGCTACCGGCGGTGCGCATTCTCCGCGATAAAATCGGTTATCTCTTTCAGAATTTCGCCTTGATCGATAATCGGGATGTCGATTACAATCTTTCCTTGGCATTAGATCAAGTAAAGGGATCCAAAGCAGAAAAGACTCAAGCGAAGATTGAAGCTTTAAAAAGAGTCGGTTTAGAGGGTCGCCTCCAGACCCCCATCTATGAATTGTCAGGTGGGGAGCAACAGAGAGTGTCGATTGCTCGATTATTTCTTAAACCGTGTGAACTGATTCTGGCCGATGAGCCAACAGGTTCTTTAGATACTAAGAACCGTGATTTGATCCTTGATATGCTGATGGAGTTAAAACGCACCGGAATCGGGATCGTCATTTCGAGTCATGATCCCGATATCATAGACCTGGCCGATAACAATTATCGTCTATAAATTCTTTATTGATCAAATCCGATCTATGCTTAAAAAGACGGGAATTTCAAACAGCGAGACTCCCGTTTGTCCAGAGTCTGAAACCGGCTCAATCGGCCGGTTTTTCTATGGAAAAATAGACATTTGTCATGGGAACAATTATAGTAGAGATAGAACAATTGGGAGGAACGAATGATTCAAAGACAGACCGAACAAGCTAGAGGAGCGGGGGAATGAGTGTATTGATTTTTGGTCATCGCAATCCCGACTCCGACTCGTGTATCTCAGCCACCGCCTTAGCCTATCTGAAGCAGCTGCAAGGGGTGGATGCCATCGCCTGTCGGTTAGGTGAGATAAACACCGAGACCGCTTTTATCTATGATCATTTCAAGGTCGAGCCACCGGTGCTATTAGATGATGTGAAGACACAGGTGATGGATGTCACCTATGATCGCTTCCCACCGAAAAGTCCTCATGATTGTGTCTATGATGTGTTTGATGTCATGGAAAAAGAACATATGCGGACCATGGCCATTACCCAAGACGATGGCAAGTTGATCGGGATCGTGACCGTGCAAGACATTGCCATGGCTATGATCAGTGGCGACATCTACCGGCTTCATACCTCAGCCGATCACCTATGCCATGTCTTAAACGCCCAACCGGTCCATTTGGCTAAGGATGAGTTCCAAGGACAAATCCGGGTGGTGGCCTATTATCATGACAATGAGAAGCTGCGCGAGGTGCTGACGCCCGAATACGTGATCATTGTGGGTGATCGCTTCGATGTGATCGAAATGGCGATCGATCAGCAGGTGGAGCTTATTTTAGTGACCGGGAGTCATCAGATACCGGAGGAGTTGATCCAAAAGGCTAAGACCCATGGGGTCAGCCTTATCTCCTGTGGCCTTGATACCTACACCACTGCAAAACGGGTGTCGCAGTGCAATTATATCGACGAGATCATGACCCGAACGGATCTGAAATCATTTGTTGAAACGGCCTATCTCGATGTAGTGATCGAGGAGATCAAAACGACGAATTATTCCAATTATCCGATCGTGGATAAGGACTACCGCTATCTTGGCCTGATCTCACGGCGAAACATCCTGGGCTCGCGGGGAAAACCCGTCATCTTAGTCGACCATAATGAAGCCGCACAATCGGCGCCCGGGATCGAACAAGCCGAGATCCTCGAGATCTATGATCACCATAAGATCGGCGATGTGGCGACCAATCAGCCGATTCACTTCCGGAATCTGCCGGTCGGTTCGACCAGCACCATCATCTACCTGGTGTTCAAAGAACAAAACCGACTGATCCCGCCGGATATCGGAGGCCTGCTCTTCTCAGGCATCATCTCGGATACCTTGTTTTTATCATCGCCCACCACCACCGAGATCGATGTCAAAGCGCTGGGCGAACTCGAGGACTATCTGGGGCTCAATGCCAGTGAGTTTGCTAAGGAGATGTTCACTGCCGGGACCGCTCTGGGCGATTCGACCATCGATGAGTTGTTCTACCGCGACTATAAGCTATTTGAAGTCGCCGGTAAGCAGCTCGGCATCGCTCAGATCTATACCTTGGATATCGAAGCCATCCAGCGACTTGAGCCTGAGATCCATCGCTTCCTAAAAGAGATGAACCGTCAGACCGGACAGTTCCTGACGATGCTGGTGGTGACCGATATCTATGCCAAGGGCAGCTATATCTACTATGTCACCAAGAGTCAATCGGTGATCAATCAGACCTTTGATCGCGATGTCTCGCAGGGCAGCTTTATCGAAGGCGTCGTATCACGAAAGAAGCAGATCGTACCGCGCATGATGATGGTCATCTCTCAAAACAGCTAGCCGCTGCGACTGTGGTATAATCTGGCTTGAGGATAGCTATGAAAACAACCCACCCGACAAGAATGCAGCCAGACCAATTCCATATGCTTGGGCTTTCCTCTGGCAAGACTGTTTGTCAGGGTGGACCAGCTTGTATTTTAGACCCTGTGCCGACAGGGTTTTCTTGCATCTAGAAAAGAGGCCGTGTGAAGTTTTGTCTGTTCAGTGGATCATCCAATCCCAGCTTGGCCAAGCAGTTGGCTGAGCATTTGGGAGTCAATCTATCGCCAAGCACCACCCGGAAATTCCGCGAGGGCAATCTCATGGTACGCCTGGACGAGCCGGTCCGAGGAAGGGATGTCTTTATCATCCAGACGATTGGGCTTGATCCCAACAATGAGCTGATGGAATTACTGTTCTTTATCGATGCCGCCAGGCGAGCCAGCGCCCGGAGCATCTGTGGCGTCATACCGTATTTCAGCTATGCCAAGGGCGATAAGCTCGATGAGCCCCAGACCTCCATTCGGGCCAAGGTCTGTGCTGATCTGTTAGAGGTGGCCGGAGTCGATTCTCTGATCATGATGGATCTGCATGCCCCTCAGATCGAGGGCTTCTTTCGGGTGCCGGTCGATCATTTGAGCGGCCGGAGCGTCTTGGCCGAAGCGATCGCCGACCGGCTCGAAGATCCGGTCGTGTTTTCACCCGATGCCGGCTTTGTCAAGGATGCCCGGAAGTTTGCCGGACTGCTGGCGAGTGATATCGCCATTGGCGACAAGGTGAGGCGTGATCACACCGAAAACCCCGACCTGCTCGAGATCATCGGAGAGGTCCGGGGAAGAGATATCATTATCGTCGATGACTTTGCTATATCAGGTAATACGCTGTATAAAGCGGCGGCTCAGCTAAAGGAGCTGGGAGCCAAGCGCATCATTGGCGCCATCAGTCACTGCCTGTTTGATGAAGCCGCCACCCAAGCGCTGACAGACAGCGCCATCGAAGAGCTGTTTGTGCTCGATACGGTGGCCAATCAAGCGGCCAGCAGCCCCAAGATCACGATCATCTCGGCGGCAAAGCTGTTTGCTCGCCAGATCGAGGCCATGATCGGCCGGGAGGTCAAATGAAATATATACTCGCCTTGGATCAGGGAACAACCAGCTCCCGGGCCATCATCTTTAATGATCGATCGGAGATCGTGGCCAAGGCCCAAAAGGAATTCCCCCAGCACTATCCCAAGCCCGGCTGGGTCGAGCATGATCCGGATGATATCTGGTTGACTCAGATCTCGGTCGCTCGTGAAGCCATCGAGCAGGCCAAGGTATCACCCCGAGACATCAGCGCCATCGGCATCACCAATCAGCGTGAAACCACGATCCTGTGGGATAAGGCCACCGGTCGAGCCGTCTATCCGGCCATCGTCTGGCAGTGTCGGCGAACGGCCGATCGGATCGAGGAGTTGAAGGCTCAGGGGAAGGCCGACCTGATCAAACAAAAATGCGGTCTGGTGCTCGATGCCTACTTCAGTGCCTCGAAGATCGAGTGGATCCTGGATCATGTCGAGGGGTTGCGAGAACGAGCCGAAAAAGGCGAGATCGCCTTCGGGACGGTCGATACCTATCTCATCTGGCGCCTGAGTCGAGGTCAGGTCCATGCCACCGATGTCACCAATGCCTCACGCACCATGCTGTATAATATTCACTCGCTGGCCTGGGATGAAGAGCTGCTCGAGCTGTTCGATATCCCCAAAGAGATCCTGCCGGAGGTGTTGGATTC
>DUPT01000012.1 GCA_012838225.1 Tissierellia bacterium | reverse complement strand
TTATCAAAATGAAAATTGAATTGATTAACGTCTCGAAAACGCTGAACCAGATTGAGGTTTTAAAGTCTATAACGACGACCTTTGAAAGCGGAAATGTGTATGGTTTATTTGGGCGGAATGGATCTGGTAAAACAATGCTATTAAGATGTATAAGTGGTTTAATCGCCCCGACTGTAGGTGAAGTGATTGTTGACGGATTGAATCTAGCTGAATCACATTCTTTTCTACCCGACGCCGGTATTTTGTTAGAAGAACCTAAACTATTACCTTATTTGAGCGGCTTGGACAACCTGGAATTATTGGCTTCAATCAATAAGAAGATTGATCGAGAAGAGATTAAGAAATGGCTGGTTCAATTTGACTTGGATCCAACGGATAAACGCAAAACAAAAAAATATAGTCAAGGCATGAGACAAAAAATCGGCATAATCCAAGCCATGATGGAGAATCAACAGGTAATTCTGTTAGACGAACCTTTTAATGCGCTAGATGTACAGTCCTCTGGTGTATTAATCGAAGTTATCCACTCATTGCGAGACCAAAACAAAACGATAATAGTTACTTCTCATGAGATGGATTACCTCACAGCAGTGTGCGATATTATTCTTCGAATGGAAGACGGACGAATCATTAACTGATGGTGGCCGAACAACCTAGGGTGTTAGAAAACAAAAAAAGACTATAAAGAATACGATACCCCGATACTACCAAGGGCGGAAGAAGTTGAATCTCTGATACAATGGACTTATTAAGGAAGGAGTTTTATGGTATATGGATCAAGTAAACACTCGAGTTAGAAAAGAAGTGACGAATCGATTCTTCTATGTTTGTGAGGACTGCCATAATGTAATCTACGCCTCACGCCCGATCGAGCCTGCCTGCTGTGGCAATGGTTTATCACCGCTACCTATTCGAGTAGTCGGAGGGGAATATCCTGTTACCAGGGAGTGGGCCGACAACGAGTTCTATGTTCACATCGATCACCCGATGACCAAATCGGATTATATTTTGTTTATCGCCTATGTGTCGGATCACAGAGTTCAGTTGATCAAACTCTATCCCGAACAGTCCGCTGAGGTCAGATTTCATCGGACGGCTCATTCCTATCTATATTCCTATTCGAAAGCGACCGGACTATTACTTCATCTCGATAGTTAAGAAGGCAAATGCTATCAGACGCTCCTCCTGTTTGGGGGAGTTTTTACTTTGAGAAAACCAACCTTTTTAGCCGCTGCCAATCAGTGGGAAGCGATGTTTTTTAATCAAAGTTATTGACATATGTCACTAACGGAGTATCATAGACATGTGACCGACATATGTCAAAAACAATAGGAGGAGCGATGGCCAGACCCATGAAATGGCGTAAGGTGTGTGATCTTCCGGAAACAAACCGGTTCGGACCGCTCGATCAAGCGCCTGATCGACTCGACTTTATCACGATGACGGTCGACGAATATGAGACGATCCGATTGATCGATCTCGAAGATTTCAATCAAGAAGACTGCGCCCGGCAAATGGGGATTGCCCGGACGACCGTCCAGGGGATCTATGTCAACGCTCGAAAGAAGCTGGCCCAAGCCTTGGTCCAAGGAAAGATGCTGATGATCGAAGGCGGTGAATTCAAACTATGCGACGGTCAAGTCAAGGGCTGCGGCCGAGGCTGCCTTCGACTGAAAACGAAGGGAATGGATCCGTCTCAAGATCGAAGCGGAAGATAATAACCAATAAAAGAACGAGGGGAAAAATGAGTGAAAAATGTGATAACAATTGCAGCAGTTGTTCAGAAAACTGCGATCAGCGAACAGACAAGACCGACTTTTCGGAAAAACTCCATCCGCTGAGTAAGGTCAAAAAGGTCATCGGGATCGTCAGTGGTAAGGGCGGTGTCGGGAAGTCACTGGTTACGTCGCTCCTGGCAGTCACCATGAATCAGATGGGCTACCACAGCGCCATCCTTGATGCCGATATAACCGGTCCCTCCATCCCGAAGGCCTTTGGTGTGACTCATGCCACCTCCAAAGACGGCATCGGTATGAGTCCGGCCAAATCGAAGACCGGCATCAGCATCATGTCCATCAACCTGCTTTTGCCCCATGACACCGATCCGGTCGTCTGGCGTGGGCCGATCATTGCCAGCGCCGTCAAGCAATTCTGGACCGATGTCATCTGGGAGGATGTCGACTATATGTTTGTCGATATGCCGCCCGGAACCGGCGATGTCCCGCTGACGGTGTTTCAGTCGCTGCCGATCGATGGCATCATCGTTGTCACTTCCCCTCAGGAGTTGGTCTCGATGATCGTCGGCAAAGCCGTCAAGATGGCTCGCATGATGAATATCCCGATCCTGGGTGTGATCGAGAATATGTCGTATTTTGAATGCCCCGATAATGGCAAGAAGTATCAGGTGTTTGGCGAGAGCCATATCGATGAGATCGCTCAAGCAGAAAACATCGAGATCCTGGCGAAGCTGCCGATCGATCCCGACATTTCTCGGGCCTGCGACAATGGTCTGATCGAAGAATACGATCACCAGGCATTTGCCCGAGCCGGCCAGATGATCCGGGCAATGGATCAATGACAGATCAAGTGAACTAAATCGAAGGCTCCATAAGCAAACAGACCGCTTCTTCTCACGAAACGGTCTGTCTTTTTTGATTGAGACGGCTGATTAGAGCGTGCTGGCAGCCGCTTCCATAAGGATCTCCGAGGGCGTCGGATGAGCATGGATGGCGGCGGCCAGGTCGTGCAGGGTGGCCTCGAGCTGAAGGGCCAGCACCGCCTCAGCGATCAGGTCGGTCGCCTTATTGCCGGCGATATGAACACCGACCACCTCATCATAGGGCGGGATGGACAGGATTTTTACAAAGCCCTTGCTATCGCCCTCAGCCAAGGCTTTACCATTGGCACTTAAGAAGTACTTACTCACCTTGACATCACCGTGGATCTCACGGGCCTTTTCTTCTGTCAGTCCGGCCGAAGCCATCTCGGGCTCAGAGTAGACCGCCATCGGCAGTCGGTCATAGCGCATCGGACGAGAGTTTCCTAAGATATCATCGACTGCGACCATACCTTCAGCGGAGGCGACATGGGCCAAGGGATACTTTCCGATGACATCGCCGATGGCATAGACGCCATCGAGGGAGGTCCTCATGAACTCATCGACCGCCAGAAAGCCGGTCTCGGTCTTGGCAAGCTCCAGGCTCTCGAGGCCGGTCAGATTTGGGGTTGCGCCTTGGCTGATCAAGACGGCATCAAAGGCGACGACGCCTTCTTTATCACCGGCCGTATAGGCGGCTTGGCGACCATCGAATGAATTGATCGTCGCACCGGTCACGATCTCGACCTTTTGTCGCGCCAGTTCTCGTGTCATAAACTCGGAGAGTTCAGCATCCATGTAGGGCAGGATGCGTTCGTACGGTGCCAATAGTGTCACCTTCGAGCCCAGGGCTTTAAACAGGGAGGCATACTCGGTGGCAAAGACATTATCGCCTAGGATCAGGAGCTTTTCGGGCACCTGCTCGATAAACAGCAGTTCATTTGCGCTATAGGCGATCTTATCTTCAAACAGCTCAGCCAGTCCCGGGATCTCGGGGTGGACCGGTTTGGCCCCGGTCGCGATCATGAGCTTTTTTGTCCGGTAGCTCTTGTCATCGACCTTGACTTCGGTCGGGCTGATGAGGCGGGCTTCGCCTTGGACCCATTCGACTTGGCTCTGCTTGAACAAAGCCTGGATCCCTTTTTGCAGACGAGAGACCACCTTGTCCTTTCGCTTTTGCATGGCTGGCCAATCAAAGGTGATATCCCCGTCGATCTTAATGCCATGCTCGGCCGCTTCTTTGATATCGAGCAGTCGCCGACTCGACGCCAGCAGCGCTTTGGTCGGGATGCATCCGCTGTTTAAGCAGATGCCGCCCAACTCATTTTTTTCGATTACCAGTGTTTTCAGACCGGCTTTGCCCGCTTTGGCCGCCGCGACATAGCCGCCCGGGCCGGAGCCGATAATGATCAGATCATACATATCAGCTCCTTAACAGCAGCAGTTCGGGGCTACGCAGGGCTTCTTCGAGGAAGCGGATGAAGCGTACGCCGACCGCTCCGTCGATCATACGGTGATCGATCGAGAGACTGAGCGGGAGGAGATGACCGATAACGATCTCATCGTCTTTCACGACCGGTTTTTTCTGGATACGGCCGATGCCGAGGATCCCGACCTCGGGATAGTTGATGATCGGGGTCCCAAAGCTTCCGCCGATGGCACCGTAGTTGGTGATGGTGAAGGTGCCGCCTCGCATTTGTTCGAGTTGGAGCTCATTGTTTCGAGCCAGCTCAGCCAGCTCATCGATGCCTTGAGCAATCTCGATGATGCTCTTTTGATCGGCATCGAAGATGACCGGGACGACCAGCCCGCGCTCGGTGTCGGTGGCGATCCCGATATTATAATTGTACTTATAGATCAGCTCCTTGGCCTCTTCATCGAGTGAGCTGTTCATGACCGGGAATTCCTTCAGGGCCAAGACGATCGCCTTCATGATAAAGGGAAGATACGTCAGCTTGATGTCTTCGCCTACGATAGGCTTCATCTTCTCGCGGAAGGCCACCAGATCGCTGACATCGATCTCTTCGATCATGGTGGTGTGGACCAAGCCATCCTTGGATTGCATCATCTTTTGTGAGATGGTCTGACGGATCCGAGTCAGCGGCTCACGCTTTTCATTGGCGTCGGACGGAGCGGCTGTCGGGGCGATCTGTTGGTCTGCTTGAGCCGGTTTAGCGGCCGGAGCCTTCGACTGCTCCGCAAAGGAGCGGATGTCGTCTTTCATGACGCGTCCGCCGGGTCCGGTCCCGGCGATCGCTTGGATATCGACGCCCAGATCCTTAGCCAGCTTCCGAGCCACCGGGGTGGCCAGGGCCTTCTTCGGCTTAGCTGTTTGGTCTTGTTTTATCTGACCCTCATCCGAAGGCGGCAATTCATCGCGGCTTGAGATGAGTGAGCCGACGACGCCGGCTTCCTCTTCCTCGATCCGCTCGCCCTCGGGAGCGTCTTGATCGATCTCCATCTTGACTGTCTCTTCCGGTTGGTCGGTTTCACCCGTCGGGGCAACCGACTCTTCGCTCTCACTGGCCGGTGCGTCGGTCGGGGACGAAGCATCTTCCGAACCGTCATCGATCGTGATGAATACCTTGCCGACTTCGAGGTCGCCGTATTCTTCGACATGGAGCTGATGCACCTTGCCGCTGGCGGCCGACGGGATCGTCGTCGTCATCTTATCTGTTTCGACCTCGGCGAGGTCCTGGCCTTCTTTGACCTCATCACCCACCTGGACCAGCCATTTGGTCAGGGTACCTTCGGTGATGCCTTCGCCGATATCAGGGAATTTAAAGTGAAACATATTGCCTCCTAATAAGCGGCCAGCTCACGGATCTTTGCTTCGATCCTGGCCGGTGTCGGGATATAGTGTTCTTCGCCCCTGGGCAGGGGGAAGATGGTGTCAAAGCCGGTCAGTCTGGTAGGTGGGGCTTCGAGTGAGAGGAAGGCCTTCTCATTGACGATGGCCATGATCTCAGCACCGGCCCCAAAGCTCTTGGCGGCCTCATGGACGATCAGGATGCGACCGGTCTTTTCGACCGAGGCGACGATGGTCTCACGGTCCATCGGGCTGATGGTGCGAAGGTCGATCACCTCGACGGAGATGTCATCGATATTCGAGACGGCCTTTTGGACGTCGGGTACCATGGCACCCCAGGTGACGACGGTGAGCTCATCGCCTTCTTTGACGATCTTGGCTTTACCGATCGGCAGGGTATAGGCCTCCTCAGGCACTTCTTGACGGAAGGCCCGGTAGATTCGTTTCGGCTCCAAGAACAGCACCGGATCAGGGTCGCGGATGGCTGCGATCAAGAGGCCCTTGGCGTCATAGGGAGTCGATGGGATGACGACCTTTAGACCCGGGATATGGGCAAACATCGCCTCCGTCGATTCCGAGTGATGCTCCAGGGCTCGGATGCCGCCGCCATAGGGGGCTCGGATGACCATCGGCAGATGTCGCTGTCCCCTGGTGCGATTGCGATAGCGGGCAACGTGTGAGATGATTTGATTGAAGGCCGGGTAGATGAACCCCATAAACTGCATCTCGACCACCGGCTTGAAGCCGTTGATCGCCATTCCGACGGCACTGCCGACGATGGCTGATTCAGCCAGCGGGGTATCAAAGGAGCGGTCTTCACCGAATTCTTGTTGCAGTCCGACGGTGGCTCGAAAGACGCCGCCTTCGACGCCGACGTCTTCGCCGTAGACAACGACGGTCGGATCGAGCGCCATTTCATTTTGTAGGGCTTGTTGGACAGCTTGCACGATATTGATTTTATTGGGCATTGGAGTCGGCTCCTTTCAGGTAGGCTAGATACTCATCGAGCTGATCTTGAAGCTGAGGAGTCATTTCAGCATAGTGGTATTTGAATATTTCATCGATTTCGGTGTCGGAGGAGTGCTCGATCGAGCGATAGGCCGCCATCACCTCGTCTTCGAATTGTTCGATCAACGGCTCGATCTCGTCTTCTTTGAGCAGTCCCTTATTGATCAGGTACTTTTCAAATCGGATCATCGGGTCCTTGGCGATCCACGGCTCCACGTCTTCATCGGTCCGATACTTGGTCGGATCATCCGAGGTGGTGTGAGCACCCATCCGGAAGGTATAGGCCTCGATCAGGACGGGACCGTTTTCCCGGGCGTATTCGACCGCCCAGCGACTGATTGCCACCATCGCAAAGATATCATTGCCATCGACCAGGATGCCGGGCATACCATAGGCCAGGGCCTTGACGGCGTAGTTTTTAGAGGCCGTCTGCATGACTCGCGGGACCGAGATGGCGTATTGGTTGTTCTGGATCACAAAGACGGTCGGTGTTTTATAGACACCGGCGAAATTGAGGGCTTCGTGGAAGTCGCCTTGTGAGGTGCCGCCATCGCCGGTATAGGCCATGACGACGTCTTTTTCTCCTCGCAGCCGAGTGGCCATACCGATGCCGACGGCGTGTTGATATTGTGACGAGATAGGAACCGACACCGGTAAGAGGCGAATATCATCGCCGTGGTGTGAACCCCATTCGCTGCCGTACCAGTACTGGAGGATCTTATCGACCGTCCAGCCTTTGCTCAGCCACATGCCGAGTTCACGGAAGGCCGGCACACCCCAGTCGGTTTCCTTGAGGGCAAAGCCGGTCCCGACCTGGGCGGCTTCTTGACCCAGGTTTGGCGCATAGGTCAGCATTCGGCCTTGGCGCTGCAGGTTGAGGGCGACACTGTCGATGGCGCGTGAGCGTCGCATCGTGTGGTAGAGCTTGAGCAGCTCCTCGTCCGATAGCTCGGGCAACAGATCCGGATCGACGATCTCTCCGGTCTCGTCCATGACTTGAATCATTTCGTCTTCAAGCGGGTTAAACTTTTCAAATTGCATACATTCCTCCTCAGATGAGAGTGGTCTTTATAGCGGGTTACTAGATCATGCCATGATAAATAGCATATGCTAATTACAGTTAATCATGATATACCCAATTCAGCCCATGAATAGTGAGGGGCAAGGGTTGTGTTTTTCTTAATACCCCAGCACCTCTTATGTCTAAGCTGTAATAAGGCATCAGTTCATAAAAAGATAAAAAAATACTGCAATCAGGCGATTGGGGAGCTAAAGCTATTCAGTCTCTCTATGCCCGGGCCTGATCGATCGAGTGAAGACCGTAAACGGGTATACATATCAGACAAAAAGATGAAGGAGAACGACTATGACCTATCGAGGAATCGACCAAGTGATCACCAACCGCTATGCGCACTGGGTAGGCAGCGGCTTTCGGGTGAAACAGTACTTTCCGGCCGGGCAGCCGGACGGCTTTTT
>DUPT01000011.1 GCA_012838225.1 Tissierellia bacterium | reverse complement strand
TCCGCAAAATACATTCAATCCCAATTCTTCTGCTGTAGCAAGCATCGGATCACCTGGATAAACCCGACTAATTGATAGAATCAAGGTATCAATATCTGGGTGGTTTCGTTTTATCTCTTTTAGATGATCGGATGTAAAGCCCGCATGCGGAAAAGCATGAACTACCTTCCTCACGCTACTGTATTCATCTCCAAGGTATATAAGAGGCCTTACAGTTACGCATGTCTCATTAATTTCATCGATTCCTCGACATTTTCTTTCAGTGTCTAACGCTTTACACTCCATAGGCATATCTACTATCGTTTCGAGTCTTTCAATAATCGCTCCAAGAGTATCCAGTCCCTCGAGAACTTCTCCTACATAAACAACATTCCCAGGGATACCCCCGTAAGAGATATCGATGTCAGTAGGTAGATAACCATGTAGCCACGGAATACCCGGATGAGTACCATGAAATGCCTCATGCAATTCATAGACTGCAAGGTCATATGTACCAAGATAACTTTGAAAAGTGACACCACCAGAATTTGATCCTTCAGCTATGGGATGGTGAGCAATCAACGCATCTACACACAACGCACGAGCAAGTTCGATATGACTTTCTGTTAAGGTCATGAGCACCGCAAGTCTTTTGATCTCTTTATCGTAATCTCCCCAAACCAGTCCCGGATGCTCAAGAACCGATTTGCCAAGTACATCAGACGTTTTTGTAACGGCAAAAGGGTTTAACTGATAATCTTCATCAGGGGACATAATCACCCTTCCACCAGTTATTTTAAGAGAACACCTGAGCAGTTTTAGAATCCGCTCCATTGATAAAAATCAACGGGGCAAAATCATCATGTAGATAGCAGGCTCAAAATACCCTGGGATCGAGCTTTCGGCGGGTGTTATTAAAGATAGTCGCCGTCCTCATGACCAAGAAACCATTATCTTCGAGCTGTTTCACAAGAAGTCGATAAGCACTGTCCTGCGAGGAAGCGTTCAGACCCTCCGGCGTAAAAATCGGAAACCACTGCCTGATCCGACTCACCGATTCAGCCAAAGTCTGTCGCTGATCTAGGTTACCTAACAATTGGTTTCCTTCCCAACCCAGCTCTTGACGATAATGACTCATCCAATCCTGCTTGAATGTCATGTCATTGATGATATCGATCAACTCTCGGTTCGGTTTTTCCGGGAATGTGTTGTTGATCGTACGAAAGCTCGTTTGAATAACCTCCTCATCCGGCGGATTATCTAGGACCAGAAAGCCTAACGGGACGTTGATTTTTAGGCTGAAGGCTTCGAGTTGTTTGAGAGTCGGCTTTGTCTCTCGGCTCAGCCACTGCGTTACCATTTCATTATTCGATAAGAATAATGCGATATCTTCGACCGATTGCTCGATCGCCCATCGAATCACCTGCGGATTGATATCTACTCGCGTGATCGCCATTGCTTTGCCTCCATTACCATTTACCCCACTCTACCTGAATCAATACTGAACCATCAACTCAGACCGGTCAGTTCTAGCTTCACACTATCATAAGAATCTGAAGCCAACTCCTTCCACCGAGCTTGTTCCATACCGGCCACCAACCAAAAGTATAGACCGGCGGCTGTGCCATAGGGCGTAAATCTCTCCTTAAGTATCGACAAGTTTTTTGGAGTCACGAAATCACTGCCATAGACTCGCTCGATTCCGCGAACGATGCCGAGGTCCGTGATGCTTAGGACATCGTCTCGGCCCAGGCTGAAGATGAGTAGCATCTCAGCCGTCCAGGGCCCGATGCCGGGGAGCTTAGTGAGCTCTTTGATGAGTGATGCATCTTCAAATCTTGAGAGTTCATCTAAATCCAGCCTGCCCTCAGCCACCTCACGGGCAACACCGTGAATATAACCGGCTTTCCGAAACGACATCCCCATAGACTGGATGTCTGTGACATGAAGTGTGAGCAGTGCCTCTGGCGTGATGGACTCGACCCTGCTCTTTAACCGGGCACTGATGGTTTCAGCCGCCTTGGTCGAGATCTGCTGGGAGATGATGCTCTTTACGATGGCTTCGAACAGATCCGGTGTTCGCTTTCTTACCGGCACGGGCACACGGTCGATCACCTTGGCCAAGATCTCATCCTTGGCTTTTAGTTTTTCGATGACCTCCGGTCTAATTGTCAGCTTCATGAGCCCGCTCGAGATCGAGTAGAAAGGTCTTGATCCCCAGTCCCCCGCCAAAGCCGACCAGCTTGCCGCTCTTACCGATCACCCGGTGACACGGGACAACGATCGGGAGGCGATTGATGGCATTGGCTCCTCCGACCGCCCGAACCGCTTTGGGCCGATCGATCTGGATGGCGATGTCCTGATAGCTTCTGGTCTCGGCATAAGGAATCTGTTGCAGTGCTTGCCAGACGGCCAGCTGAAAGTCGGTGCCTTCGAGCTTCAGCGGCAGATCGAAGGTTTTTCGATTGCCTTTAAAATACTCACCCAGTTGGCGCTCGGTCTCCCGAATGATCTCACCCTCAGACTCCGGTGTCCCCTCAGGCAGGCCACCGAAGCTGATCTCGACCAGGTATCCCTTGTCTTCGATCAGTCCCAACGGTCCGATCGGTGAAGCGATCGTCTTGGCTTTCATATCAAACCTCCCACACTTGGTTTTTGTCTTTATACCCCTTGACCGGCAAGTCCAATGGCTAGACCCCAAACAGATCCTCAACACTTAAATAGCGTTGACCGGTATCGGCAAAGATTCCGACTACGACCGACCCCGTCGGGACTCGCCGGGCAAGTCGCTCCATGGCACAGGCCACCGCCCCGGAGGAAATGCCGACCAGAATGCCGTCGGTCCTCGCCAGCCGGCGACACATGGTAAAGGCGTCCGTTTGATTGATCAGTTCATAGTCATCGATCAGATCCTTATCGAGTGTCCCCGGAAGAAATCCCGGTGCCAGTCCCATCAAACGATGAGGCTGATAGATCCCCTGTGAGACAAAGGGTGCCTCCTCCGGTTCGATCCCGATGATCTTGACCTCCGGCTTCTGCTCCTTCAGGTAGCGGGCGATACCGCTGATCGTCCCGCCGGTGCCAAGACCGGTCACAAAATAATCGATCCGGCCGGCCGTGTCACGCCAGATCTCCGGACCGGTCGTTAGGTAGTGGGCCTCAGGATTATCCGGATTATAGTGCTGACCGACATAGAAATAATCAGGATGCTCCGCCAGGATCTCTTTCATCCGCTTGATCGCCCCGGCAGTTCCCTCATCAGCCGGCGTCAACACAAGCTCAGCCCCAAAGGCCGCCATGATCTGCCGCCGCTCCAGGCTTTGGATCTCAGACATCACCAGGATAGCCCGGTAGCCCTTGATGGCGGCAATATAGGCCAGAGCCATACCGGTATTGCCGCTGGTCGATTCGATCAACGTCGAACCCGGACCGATCAACCCCTTCTCCTCCGCCATGCAAATGATATGCCAGACCACCCGATCCTTTATACTGATAGGATTTAGGAACTCACACTTGGCGTAAACCTCACACGACTCGGATAGACTCCGTAGCCGTAACAGCGGTGTGTTTCCGATCCACTGGGTTATATTATCGATTGCCTTGATCATTTCTACCTCGCTCGGTCGTCTTTTAGTAACGGACTCTTTCTATCTATTATAAAGCAGTACACCAGGGTTCACATCGGACTTAGCCTATTGGACCAAAAAAACACCTCCAACCAAACAGATTGGCCGGAGGTGATTTGTCTAGGCTATGCCCAACAAAGATCGACTAATAGATTTTGGTCTAGTCAATCAAATTCTCATAGGTATAGAATTCTACTTCTGATTCGACTAGGTCCAAAAACAAGCTGTCCAGATTGTTATAGTTTGTTCCAACCAGCTCGATATTGCTATAGTTCACCGTCTGATTCGGTGTGATGGCCTCACCTGTTTCAGCAGCCGTATCGTCTAGTTTCTCATTGATGAAATTAGTGACTCTGACTGCTTTGTATTTGGTGGTTACCGTATCTGTTAAGTTGTCTGTTTCAATATAACTGTAGACCAGATACATTTTGGGTCGATAATAGCTACCCCAACCCACTTGTTGCCAGCCATGGGCTTTGGGTGTTAGAAAATACATTCCTTCATATTCGTAGGGTTTGGTAATCCTTCTGTCTGCCAGAAAGGCTTTAATGATTGATTCTGCTTGTTCCTGGATCTCTTCAAAAAATACATCCTGCAGTTCATCGCTTGAAACGATAAAGGAAGCCGCATCGCTGGTTGTGATTGTGTACTCACTGTCCAATCTGGTCGGTTTGTAGGCGTTTTTGTGTAGTTCATTAATGCCGTTGTCATTGAATTTGAAGGTCAGGACATCACCGATTGCCAGATCACTATTCTGATTTAACAACTTGCCATCCTTATAGACATCATAGTATCTATCAGCAAGCCCGAGATATTTTTCGATGGCTGAGTGTTCCTGCAGCCTGGTATTTTTCAGCTCAACTTTTAGCTTTGGTGAAATGCCGGAGAAGACCGGTTGAAAGCCATCAAACGGATCCTCTAAAAAGAACTCCTTTAGGCCAATCACCTGATAATCCCTTGGTTTGGTGAAACTGTATTCCCATTCAAAGGGATGTCCGGCTGATGAGCCTCCGATCCCCGTCCGATACTCATGGTTTCTCGCAACCTAAATTGTCTGATTTTGCCTGATTCGAAAATAAAGACTATGCCTTGTCCGGTATGTGACATTCCCCCCCTCCCTTATAACGTATTCCAATCGATTGCATCGCTGTATTATATTGATTACTATTAATCTTTCATTAATTATATGATAATTAGTCTGCCAAGGAAATATCCAGCAGCAGACGGAGTGAACACCTGATCATTTTTCATCTTGAAGAAACCCACCAAAAAAGCAGCCCACCGGCTGCTTTTAATAGGTCTATCGAATCAGTTTGCCTAGGATGTCGGTGATGCCGCCCATGCCGCCGAGTGAATCGAGCAGGCCCGGCTCATCATCGTCATCTTGGCCGCCGCCAAGGACGTCTTTTATCAGTCCGCCCAGGCCGCCTTCTTGTTGCTGTTGCTGACGGGTCTGAGGCTGATTGATCATATCACGGAAGATATCCGGCAAGCCCGGCATACCCTCTGCCCGGTCGACCTTTTGCAGCTGATCGCGAACGGTCTCACGCACGGCATCGGGTGTCCGGTTGTTCTTGGTCTTCTCAGCCAACATCTCCATGATCATGGGTGAGAGCGAACTCATCATGCTCTTGGCTTGATCGATGCTGACACCGGCTTGAGCGGCGATCTGGCTGGCGATCGTGTCATAGTCTTTACCTAGGACGTGACCCAAGATCTTACCGCCGTCGTTGGTGTCGGCTCGCTCGAGGCGACTGAAGATATCGGTCGAGATGGTGTCGGCCGGCGTGGCCTCATGATCGCGTAGGGCTTCGGTCAACGAACTGGCTTTCTTCTTGCTCGAAGCATTGCGATAGAGGGCCATTAATATCATTGGGATGGCCAGCTTGGCCAGGCTCCCCATGCCTGATGTTTTCGTTTGCGGTTGTCTTTGTTGCGGTGTACTCTGCGGTCCACCCAGTAGTGATGATAGAATATCTGTAATATCCATGTCGACTCCTTTTTGTGGGATAGTCTATATATACCAATATTCAGTCGTATCAATCGTATTGCGGGATATTCCGGGCGATGTTCTCAAACGACGTCAAATGTCCGATCCAGGCCATCTTGACAACACCTGTCTCACCCTGACGTTGCTTGGCGATCAGCACCTCCGCCACGCCCGGCTCCTCCGTATCGGGATGATAGTACTCATCACGGTAGAGCAGGAGCACCAGGTCGGCGTCTTGTTCGATCGCCCCCGACTCTCTGAGATCACTCAGCATCGGGCGCTTATCGGTCCGGCTCTCCGGGCCGCGAGACAGCTGCGACACGGCGATCAGCGGGCAATTGAACTCCCGGGCGATCGCTTTTAGGCCACGCGAGATCCCCGAGATCTCCACCTGTCTGTTCTCACCGGCCCCCTCCATCAGCTGCAGGTAGTCGACCACCACCAGATCGATCGGTTGACCGATCTCATGGCGAAACTGTCGCAGCTTGTTTCGGAGCTCACCAATGGTTAGACCCGAGGTCTCATCGATATATAGCTTGGCCTCATCGAAATTTCGTTTGGTGGTATAGATCCGCCTCATCTGCTCGACCGGGATGTCCAAGCTTAGTAGATGGGCCAGACTGACCCCCGAGTCGGTCGCGATCATCCGGGTCAAGACCGCCTTCTTATTCATCTCCAGCGAAAAGATGCAGACGTTTTTGTCCTGCTCGATGGCCGCTTTTTGAGCGATATTGACCGCCAGGGCCGATTTACCCATCGAGGGCCGACCGGCCACCAGGATGAGATCACCCTTTTGCAGACCGTTCGTCTTGGTATCAAGATCGATAAAGCCGGTCTTTAGACCTCTTAAGGCCGACGGATCCTCTCTGAATTTCTTCAGATCGTCCTCATAGTCTTCAAAGATAACGCCGATCGACTCAAGGCCGGACCGGTTTCTTTTCTCCCCGACGCTATAGATCATATCCTCGGCAAAGGCCAAGGGATCACGGCCGGACTCGAGCTGAAAACACTCATTGATGATCGCACTCGAGGCCTCGATCAGCTTCCGCCGGATCGATTTCTCATGTACGATAGCGGCGTATTCGCCGACATTATACGTTCTGGAAGCCGTTTGGACGAGCTCACTGATATACTCGGCTCCGCCAACGGCCTTCAGCTTTCCCTTATCGCGCAGCAGGTCGACGACGACCAGGGCATCAAAATGATCCCGGTCATTGAGCTCGACCAAGGCCCGGTAGATGATCTGATGAGCTTCTTTAAAGAAATCTTCTTCTCGGACCAGATAGAGGCCTTCGGCCAGGGCTGAGGAATTGAGGATCATCGAGCCCAACAGGTGCTGTTCGGCCTCGAGATTGCTTGGCGGCAGCTTCGGTGCTACGGCCATCAGAGCTGTCCTACTGCCACTTGCAGCTTGGCCTGGACCTCGGGATGGAGCTTGGCGGTGACGGTATAGTCACCGAGCTCCTTGATCGGAGTCGGCAGATCGATGGTCCGCCGATCGATCTTATGGCCCATCCGCTCGATGGCTTCCGCGATATCGATCGAGGTGACCGAACCGAAGATCCGGCCGCCCTCCCCCGCCTTCACCTGAACCTTGATGGCCAGCTTTTCCAGGACCTCCTTCAGCTGCTTCGCTTCTTCAAGCCGCTCATCGGCCTGCTTTTGCTGCAGCCGCTGCTGCTGCTCGAGAGCCCGCATATTACCGGCGGTCGCTTCCTTGGCCAGATTTCGTTTGAATAAGAAATTATGGGCATAGCCGTCTTTGACCTCGACGACCTGGCCTTGCTTGCCCAGATTTTTTACGTCTTGTAGTAGAATGACTTTCATATTACCCCTCCAGATAGTTCATGATCTCGGGTTCTAAGAGTGCTCTGACCTCTTCGGTCGTCTGATCCTTAAACTGAGCCCCGGCCGTCTCCAGATGGCCGCCGCCGCCCAGCTTCTCAAGGATCACCTGGACATTGACCGCGCCGGTCGAGCGAGCCGAGATAAAGACCTCATCATCGAGCTCACGGCCGATGACAAACGAGGTATGGATGCCTCGAATATTGATCAGCTCATCCGCCCCCTGGCTGATGAGTTTTTTGACATTGGCGGTCGGTGTATTATTGACGCTCAGGAGCACTCCCTCCGCCACCTCATTGGCATTATTGATGATGGTGCTCTTGACGATGCTCTCTTCTAAGCCGTCCTTAAACATCTCACGCACCTTTTGCGGATCGGCCCCGTTTCGCCGCAGGAAGGATGCGGCATCAAAGGTCCTGACCCCGGTGTTGAAGACAAAGTTTTTCGTATCCAACACGATGCCGGCCAAGAGGGCATTGGCCTCCTCGGGCTCGATCATCGGTCGCTCGGTGATGTATTGGAGTATCTCGGTCACCATCTCAGCCGTCGATGAGGCGTAGGGCTCAAGATACATCAGTGCGACGTCTTGGACGATCTCGGTCCCTCGGCGGTGATGATCGATCAGGACGCGTTTTGAGAATTCCGGAATGATCTCCGGATCCTCGGTAAAGGTTGGCCGATGGGTATCGACGATGATCAATAGATCGTTGTCGGTGATCCGGCCCTTGTACTCACCCGGCTGGACAAACAGATA
Source organism: Tissierellia bacterium (assembly GCA_012838225.1). Classification (GTDB taxonomy): domain Bacteria; phylum Bacillota; class Clostridia; order Peptostreptococcales; family Acidaminobacteraceae; genus DUPT01. Next base: position 7,258 of record DUPT01000011.1, on the reverse strand, counting down.
CTCCGGATTGTCCGCGATCAGCCGATACAATTCCTCGATCGGCTCCGTCACCTCACGCAAAATGATATAGGCCGGCTTCTCAAGATTTCTGACACTGCGATAGACCCCGATCGAAGCGGCAAAGCTGTCGAGATCGGGAAAGCGGTGTCCCATGATATAGACATTGTCCGATTCTCGGATCAGGGTGGCCAGACCCTGGGCCACGATGCGAGAACGCACCCGGTTGATCCGTTCGACACTCTTGGATCGGCCGCCAAAGAACTCGTAGTTACCGCCCTTACGCGTGACCGCCTGATCACCACCTCGGCCCAGGGCCAACTCCAGCGCCTGACGCGAGCTGACCTCACGATCGATCAGGGTCTCGCCATCACGACTGACGCCGATGCTGAGCGTGATCGGGTTTTTATTGCCGACGGAGATCTTTCGGATATCATCGAGGACCGGAAACTTCGACTTCTCCATCTGATCGAGGTATTGCTCCTGAAGCAGCATCACAAACTCATCATCGTCGATCCGGTGCATGATCGCTTCATGCTCATCCGCCCACTGGCGAAGCAGGGTGTTGATCTCGGAGATGATAAACGGGCTCGAGCCTTCTTTTGAGGCACTGATGGTCTCATCGAAATTATCCACCTGCATATAGACCATGATCGGCGTCTCGGCCTGATACTTCTGCTGAAGCTCAGCATACTCGGTCTCGTCGAACCAATAGAAGGTAAAGGCCTTATCGTCTAGATGATCGAAGGTCGTCTTAAAGACACTATACGTCTTGTCCTGGATGGTCTGATCGAAGAACTGGACATCAGGGCTTGTCACCTTGCTCCAGTCCCAGTTATAGAGCACCTGTTGGATCGGTTGATCGAGGATCGATGACTCCAGGGCCATCATCTTCTTGAACTTCGAGTTATGCCACAGGATCCGGCCGGAGGAATCAGCCATCAATAGCGGCAGCGGCATATGTATCAGGGCGGCCTGAGAGCCCTCCATGATCTCGATCTCCAATTGATCGGTAAACTCACGCCACTGATTGCGGATCGCCAGCACATGATAGACCGTATAGGCTACCAATATGAGGCTGAGTGCGATCCCGACATAGGCAAAATCAGGCCGGGCAATAAAGAGCATGGTATTTAGCACCACGATCAATAGGAAGTAGTAGGTCAGATTGGGCATGAGATTTCGCAGAAAACTGATTCTATCTTTCATCATTTCAGCGCCTCCAGCTTCCGAAAGTCGAACAGACTGTCGGAGAATCCGATCAGACTGATCAGTGAATTGACCAGCGGCAGGGCCAGGGAGATCGTTAACAGAAACCAGCTGATCGGCGGTGCGACCTTTCGTCTCTTAAGATAGAAATAGGCCACACTGATCCCCTGGATCGAAAACAAGGTCATCATAAACCGCCAGCCGTTTTGACCGACCAGTCGGTAGGGCAGCTCGAGTGAGCCCAGGCCAAAGATGGCCAGCATCACCAGCCCGAACTGAAAGAAGTTCATCCCCTTGAACCGGAAGGTATAAAAGGGCTGGACCTGCCACTCGATGGCCTTATAGTGGCGAAGCAGCGCCGCCAGGATAAACAGCACCACCGCAAAGGCAGTCGCCAGCATAAACAGGACACTTAGATACGACTCACTCAAGGTATTGAACAGACCTGAGGTGTCGCTCCCGGTGGCCTGCATCTGATCGATCACCAAACGGATGGCCGCCTGGTAGCTGACAAACAGATCGATCTGGTGCATTTCATTCAAAAAATAGTGTGACGACAGCAGCGCCGCGTAGCAGAGGATGACGGTCTTGACGAGGGCATCCTCCAGATAGTCACGCTTGGCCACGATCGTCATAGCCGTCGGGATAAGCCCGCCAAACAGACCCACCATCATGCCATAGGGATGGGCCACCAGCAGCGTCGTGATCACAAAAAAGATACTCCCGGCAATATAGCTGATATTGGCCTTCAGGCGAAAGCCCAGCCACAGATAGATCACCGGAATGATGATCACCAGCAGGGAAAACTGCGGTAGCTGCATGCTCAGCAGAAATACCGCCAGTGTAATGCCCAGTCCGGTAAGAATCAACTTGATGGGTTGTGACAAAGCCTATCTCCCTCTGTGTGAGTATTTTTTAAGCAATTGATCCTGCATATCCCACAGCTTCTGCGACAGGTCGACGAAGTAGCGATGAGGATTGACGATCCGTTTGACGCCGTCCCAGATCCGTCGCTCCTCACTCTCGCGGTACTGCTGGATCTCATCGAGTGATTTTTCTTCATAGACCCGCTCGCCCGATACGATGACCGGGACCAGCAGCTCCTTGGCCTCAAAGTTCTCGACGATCGTCCGCTTCCAGGTGAAGACGGGATCGAACAGCTCATACGGTTTCGACTCATCGATCACCTCATCATGGAGTGTCAACAGGTCGGCCAGGGCTTTACCCGAGGCTTTATCATAGAAGCGGTAGAGCTTTTTAAAGCCCGGGACCGTGATCTTTTCAACATTTTCCGATACCTTGATCTTCGGAATGATCTCACCATCCTCTTCGGCCGCGACCAGCTTGTAGACTCCGCCAAGGACCGCATCAGAGCTTGAGGTGATGAGGTTTTCACCCACCCCGAAGATATCGATGACAGCCCCCTGGTCACGCAGCTGCTGGATGGTCGATTCCTTGATCGAGTTCGAGGCCATGATCTTGACATAATCGAAGCCGGCTTCATCGAGCATCTTGCGGGCTTCCTTGGACAGGTAGGCCAAGTCTCCCGAATCCAGTCGGATCGACATCGGCTTATGGCCTTTGGGCAGGATGACCTCATTGAAGACCTTGATGGCATTGGGGATCCCGCTCTTTAGGGTGTTATACGTATCGACCAGGAAGGAGCCCGTGGCCGGATAGACCTCGGCATAGAGCCGGAAGGCCTCGTATTCATCGTCGAATAGTTGGATCCAGCTATGGGCCATGGTGCCATAGACCGGGATACCGTAGCGCTGGCTGGCCAGCATATTGGAGGTGCCGATGCAGCCGCCGATATACGACGCTCTGGCGCCCTTGGTGGCAGCGTCTTTTCCCTGAGCCCGGCGAGCCCCGAACTCAACGATCGGGATGCCTTGAGCCGCTCGGACCATCCGGTTGGCTTTGGAGGCGATCAGGGTCTGATGATTGACCGTCAAAAGAAGCATCGTTTCAATCAGCTGTGCCTCGATCACCGGGGCCTTGACGACGACCAGCGGCTCTCTCGGAAAGACCGGGGTGCCCTCTTCGACCGCCCAGACATCACCGGTGAACTTGAAGTTTCGGATATAGTCTAGAAACTCCTCATCATCGATCCCGACCGAGCGCAGATATTCGATGTCTCGCTCATCGAATTCGATATCGACGATATAGTTGATCAACTGCTCCAATCCGGCAAAGATCGCCAGACCCCCGTCATCGGGGTTGGTGCGATAGAACATATCAAAGTATACGATCTGATCCTTCATGCCGTGTTGGAAATAACCATTGCTCATGGTCATCTCATAAAAGTCCATCAGCATGGCTTGATTGGCTTCATAGAAATTGTGTTTCATCTTTTACCTTCCTCTTAGGCTTACGTATATCAATCATTTATACCCGTTTGGCACAGACTCTCCACTTAGTCCGGCAAACGACGGGGCAGAATCACCAAAGCGATGAAAAAAAGCACGATCGGGATCAAGGCCAGCAGGTAGACGACGGTGTCTGAAAGCTTCGGTCCGAAGCGACTGAGGATGATGACACCGACCGTTAGGATGGCCAGACGATACATATAGGTCCCGAGGGTCTTTTGAGCCAGATCCCAGTTGCGCTGGGTCTTTTTGGCTTTGGCCGACTTATAGCCCCACCCCGTCCCGATCTCCTTGGGTGGATGATAGCGCAGGTAGTAGCCGTAGCCAAAGAAAAACAACAGTAATGCCAGATAGATGATTGCCATGATTCCTCCTAGTCGGGTAGTTCCTGATTGACTTGAAAGATCGCCAGGATGACCAGTGCGATCGGTATAAGCAGTAGCAGGTCGGTGTTCCAGCGGACATCCTTTAATGGCGTCAAACGCGTCAGGATAAATAGGATGGCCGTGATCACGCCGGATTGCTGCAGCCAACCGCCGAATTGATAATTCGCCTGATCCCAATTGTCCTGTGACTGGATGCTCTTAAGTGAACGAAAGCCGGTGATATGACCAATTTCTCGCGGCGCCAGGTAGCGGAGATAGCTGCCGTAGCCGAAGAAAAAAATCAGCAAGATAAGGTAGGCCAAAAGCATAATGCGCTCCCTTCTTTTCAGTTACCTTCATTATACATGAAATGAATTACAAACGGCTTGAAACTGCCATCATGAATCCAGCCCTTTTCACTGTCTCTCATAAAGGGAGCATATTGATCTCTTGAGAGGTGAGTGATGATCCTTATATCATTTGATAAGGCTGGGGATGCGATGAACGAAATAAAGTGGGACATGATAAGTTGTCGTGCCACCACTCGAGGTGATATAACGGTCTTCTAAGGAGAAGATCAATCCCATTTCCGGACGGTACTTTTTTACAAATTGAGCATAGCTTTTCGCTTGCCGATTGATCTTGGCCTTCGCTTCGACCGGCACGACCAGTCCGTTTTTCTCGATCAGAAAATCAAGCTCTGCCGTATTACCTGACTTCCAATAGACAGGATCAAAGCCCATCGTGATAAGTTCTGTCAAGACATAGTTTTCTGTCAGTATGCCCATATATCTGCCGGTTCGGCCTTGTGGATTCTGAAATGTCTGTCGGTTTACCTGAAGCATACGCCCCATCAGTCCGATATCGCTTAGGTAGATTTTATAATACGTCTTGTCCGACTGAAGAACTAAAGGCGTTTCTGAAGCATTTTCGATTTTGTGCAGTCGATAGATGAGACCGGCATCGAGCAGCCATTGGATCGATGGTTCGAGATCCTTCGCCCGAGCACTCCTTTTGACGCGGCTAAAAATGAATTTTTGATTATCCTCAGCTAATTGAACTGGTACGGCCTCCCAAATGGTCTCCAGGTCGATCATTCGGTCTATCGGAGCATATTTCGAAAAATCATTTCTGTATCCATCAAGGATGGCAGACTGGATAGCTGCCACCTCCCTGTCATTTTGTGTTTCGACCCAAGTCTTGACTGCCTCAGGCATACCTCCTATCAGGTAGTAATCTAACAGTTGTCTCTTCAGGGGCTCATGGTAGATAGAAGGAACACTCTCACTCCAATCCGTGTCATCCATAGCCTCAACAAGATGATCACTTTTTGTCGCCCACAGAAATTCCTTAAAATTCATGGGATACATTTGGATCGGAGTGACTTTGCCTACCGGATAAGATGTGGCATCCCGGCGCAGACTGACGCCGAGTAATGATCCGGCGCCAATGATATGGAGCTCCGGCATATTCTCATTAAAATACTTCATAGCGGTAATAGCCCTGGATTCCACCTGGATCTCATCCAATATGATCAGCGTCTTACCCGGGACGATTTCTTTATGATAATACAGGTTCTTAAGATCTCTAATGATACGATCCGCAACCAGATCGATCTGAAACACCTCAGCAACTGCGGGGTTTTCCTCCAAATTCAGATACAGATGATCTTCAGGGAAATACCCTCTAGCAAACTCTTTCAATAAGTGAGTCTTTCCACACTGTCGAACACCAGTGATTAGAATCGGTTTTCTTTTGAAATCATCCTTCCACTCTACCAATCGATCCATCAATAATCGTCTCATCATTCACCTCTTAGGACTATTTTACAAAAGTCCTATGACTTTTGCAAACTATTCAACAAAAGTCCTATGACTTTTGCGTATAGCCGCCGAAGGAGTCGAAGCTTTTTAGTCGATCTGATAATAAATATGCACGGATGCATTTTTTTCTTTTGATGGATGATCCAGAACACCATAAAGCGTCATCTGGCTATAAGGCCTACCCGCCGTGTCTTGAAAATTAAGTGTTTGCTTCTCTCCGGTGATTCATGGTATACTTCTTTAGTCGTTATTACTCTCTGCTCTCAGAAGTTGCTGAGGGCCACACTAGACCAAAGGGAGGTTAAAGTATGAACAAGTACGAAAGCATCCTCGTCTTTAGACCAGACATGGAAGATGACGCACGCGAAGCCCTGCTCGAACGTTTCAAGGGGATCATCGCGGCTCACGGAACTGTTGAATCTGTGGATGATTGGGGCAAGAAGAGACTGGCATACGAAATTGAGAAGCTTCAGGAAGGTTACTACTACCTGCTCACTTTCGACGCTGACCACACTCTGCCCACCGAACTTGAGCGGAATTATAAGATTTCCGACCAAGTGATTCGTTACAACATTATCCGCAAAGACGCCTAAGGAGATAGTATGAATCAAGTAGTATTGATTGGACGTTTGACACGAGACCCTGAACTGCGCTTCGTGCCCAGCTCAGGAAAAGCGGTCGCTAACTTTACTCTGGCGGTAGACCGGGTCTATTCCCGGGAGAAGGAAGCTGATTTCTTCCGCATCGTCGTCTGGGGCAAACAAGCAGAAAACGTTGCCACTTATCTCAAAAAAGGTTCCCAATGTGCCGTTTCCGGTTCGATCCACAACAACAACTATACGGATCGCGATGGAAACATGCGTTATTCGACCGATATCAACGCCGATCGAGTTGAATTCCTGGGCTCACCCGGTGGTGGCGGCCAAAGCCGTCAAAACTATGGTGATGATCAGTATTCCGGCGGGCAACAACCGGCCCCGGAAGATGATTATCCGATGATCGACGATGAAGATGTCCCATTCTAAGAGGAGGAAATATGGCTTTTCGACCACGTCGTAGAAAAGTATGTCATTTTTGCACCAACAATATCGATACCATCGATTACAAAGACGTCAAGACACTGCAACGTTACGTATCTGAACGCGGTAAGATCCTACCCCGTCGCGTGACCGGTGCTTGCGCCAAACACCAACGCAAAGTGACCACAGCAGTCAAACGCGCTCGCGCCGTTGCCCTGCTACCCTACGTATCAAACTAAACCAAACAACTACGGCCCCCATTTTAGGGGGCCGTTGTAATTTTTCTATTAACTGGTTTAATCAAGCAGTTGCAGCAGCGTATAGTAACTAATATTCGGTACGTTGTGGAAGGTTTGCCACCGATCCACTCGCTCCGTGATCATATGTCCATCCTTACCAAATGCACCGATGTTGACTATCGGGACATTGATTTGTAGGATTTTATTGACCGGATGGATATATTTCGGTCCATAAGC
>DUPT01000001.1 GCA_012838225.1 Tissierellia bacterium | reverse complement strand
CGGCCTGACCCACCCAGAGGTGATCGCCGGGATCGAGATCCCGATCCGAGGGGTGGCCGGGGACCAGCAGGCCTCTCTCTTTGGTCAGCTCTGCACCGAGGCCGGCATGGTCAAGAACACCTACGGCACGGGCTGCTTTATGCTGATGAATACCGGTGAGCAGGCGAAGCCGTCCCAAAACGGATTGATCACGACCCTGGCTTGGAAACGGGGGAATGAGCTCCGCTACGCACTGGAGGGCTCGGTCTTTGTTGCCGGTGCCGCCATCCAGTGGCTAAGAGATGAGCTGAAAATGATCTATGACGCTGCCCAGAGTGAGTACTACGCCGGCCTGGTCGATGATAGTGATGGGGTGGTCGTGGTGCCGGCCTTTACCGGATTAGGAGCACCCTATTGGCAGATGTATGCCAGAGGGGCGATCTTTGGATTGACCCGAGGCACCAAGCGCGAGCACATCGTCCGGGCAACACTCGAGAGCATTGCGTATCAAACCCTTGATATCTTAAAAGCTATGGAGGAGGATACCGGATTTAAGGTGCCGAGGCTGCAAGTGGATGGGGGAGCGGCCGCCAATAATTTCTTGATGCAGTTCCAGGCCGACATATTGGAGGCCTCGGTGGTTCGACAAAAGATTACGGAGACGACCGCATTAGGTGCCGCCTACCTGGCTGGCCTTGAAGTCGGTGTCTGGGATTCGATCGATCAGCTAAGAGCTTTGCAATCAGATGTCAAGGTGTTTCACCCAACTAAATCACAGGATTGGATCGATAGCCACTACGCCCAGTGGCAGGATGCCCTTCGGCGGGTGATGGAATGATAAAAACCGATATCCTGATCATCGGCGCCGGCATCATCGGTGCCTCGATCGCACGAGAATGCTCCAAATATCAACTAGATGTTATCGTATTAGATAAGAACAATGAAGCGGCTCAGGAAACCTCCAAAGCCAACAGTGGCATTGTCCATGCCGGATATGACCCGCTGCCGGGAACATTAAAGGCGAAGCTAAACAAGCGTGGATCTGAGCTCTATCGTGAGCTTCACCAGGTGATCGACATCCCGTATGAGCCGATCGGCTCTCTCGTATTAGCCCGTAATGAAGACGAGAAGCTGGTGTTAAATCACCTCTATCTCACAGGGCTGGAAAATGGTGTCACAGACCTGCATATGCTTGATGCCGATCAAACCAGAGAGCTTGAACCCCAGGTATCGGATGCAGTGGTGGCTTCTTTGCATGCGCCGGGTGCGGCCATCATCTGTCCCTTTAATGCCACCTTTGCCTTCTTGGAGAGTGCCATGCTAAATGGTGTCGCCTTTTACCCGCGCCAAGAGGTGAAGCGGATTCGGAAGGAACACTCTGGGTTCTTAGTTGAGACGAAGGATCAGACCTATCACTGCCTCGTTCTCATCAATGCCGCCGGAGCAATGACCGGCGCTCTGGCAAAAGAGCTAGGCGATAGCCTGCTTTCGACCCATATCCGAAGAGGCGAGTACCGCGTCCTCGATCTGAGTGAGCGGGTCCATTATCATCAGGTCTTATTCCAATTGCCGAGTAAGTACTCCAAGGGGATCTTAGTGACCCCAACGGTCCATGGCAATGTATTGTTAGGCCCGACCTCGATCCTGCAAGACTCTAAACAGGATACCTCGGTCACGGCCGAGGGTCTGGAGGAGGTCGATTCACAGCTCTCACGGCTGATCCGAAAGGTCCGCTTAGATAAAACGATCCGCGTCTTTACCGGGCTTCGCTCGACCAGTGAAACAGGCGATTTTGACATACGGCGTGGTGAGTCCGGAGCCTATCATCTAAATGGGATCGATTCACCCGGTCTGGCCAGTGCGCCAGCCATCGCGGAATATGTTCTAAATATGATCAGACAAGAGCATCAGCTGATAGAAAAGACAGACTTTATCCCAGAGCGCCGAGGGATCACCCTATATAAGGATCTACCACACGAGGAGCAGCTGGCGCTCATGAGACAAAATCCCGATTATGGCGATGTGGTATGTCGCTGCGAGGATATAACCTTAGCCGATATCAAGCAAGCCATCGAGCATGGTGCCACCACCATCGGTGGAGTCAAACGACGAGTCCGACCGGGCTCAGGCCGGTGTCAAGGGGGCTTTTGTGAGCACCGGGTCCTGCAGATTTTAGCCCAAGAGTTAGGTGTAGGGATCGAAGAGATCGAGAAGGAGCGACCGGGCTCCTGGATGGTGATCAAATGAAGCGCCGGTTGGTTATTATCGGAGGCGGTCCGGCGGGGCTGAGTGCCGCCCTTGAGGCCAACCGCTTAGGGATCGATGATATTCTGGTGGTTGAGCGAGAGGCTGATTTAGGTGGGATCTTAAATCAATGCATCCATTCGGGTTTTGGTATCCATGAGTTTGGAGAGGAATTGACCGGACCGGAGTATGCCGCCCGTTTTATTGAGGAAATCAAGCAGGCCCCGATCGAGATCTGGACCTCGGCCAGTGTCGTTGCACTTCGGCCCAACAAACAGCTGACGGTGCTACGCCATGCGGAGCTGATCGAGCTGGAGGCGGAGGCTGTTATATTGGCGATGGGCTGCCGGGAACGGACTGCCGGAGCGATTTCCCTCTTAGGCGAGAGACCCTCCGGCATGTATCTGGCCGGTGCAGCCCAAAAGATGATCAATCTTGAGGGACTAAAGCTTGGAAAAACTGCCCTGATCTATGGTTCAGGTGATATCGGCCTGATCATGGCCCGGCGCTTAAGTCTGGAGGGGGTCGAGGTAAAGGGAGTGGTGGAGATCAATCCTGTCTCGAGTGGACTGCAGCGAAATATTGCCCAGTGCCTAAACGACTTCGACATCCCGCTATTTCTTAACACCCGGATCAAACAAGTCTTAGGCCGAGAACACCTAGAAGGTGTTATCATTGAGGACTTGGTCACCGCAGAGGAAAGACTGATCGAGTGTGATATGCTTTTGCTAAGCGTTGGCTTGATCCCAGAAAATGATCTGGTCCAATCATTCCTACCAATCGATGGATCAGGTAAAATTGTCGTAGATGAGGACCGAGAGAGTCTCCAGACGGGCTTTTTTGCCTGTGGCAATGTGCTCCACGTCCATGACATCGTCGACGATGTCTCAGAGGAGGCCCGTTTAGCCGCGAGGGGAGCCAAGCACTATCTGGTTGGTCTAACGAAGACAGAGCGCTATAAAGTAATCCAGGGCCAAGAGGTGCTTAGCCTGATCCCGCAGCGCTATGTAGGACACAGTCTGTTCGAAGTCTATCTCCGCTCAAAAAAGAGCCTGAGAAAGGCGACGATCCAGCTGTTTCAGGGCGACACACTAATCCTGGAGAAGAAGGTGCCCATCCTGATCCCATCTCAGCTGTATCGCTTGAAAATACCGGAGGGGATCAAGCTAGAGGGAGATATCACCGTGGAGATTAAGCCATGAAGCTCATCTGTATTATCTGCCCCATGGGGTGTGAACTAAAAATAAAACAAGAAGAATCGATTAAGATCACGGGACACCTATGTCCTAGAGGGAAGCAATACGCCCTCGATGAGATCACTGACCCGAAACGGGTCTACACTGGAAATATCCGCCTTCAAGGCGGCGAATTACCGGTGATCAGCTATAAAACAAGCACCATGCGAAAAGCCGACCTGGATCATCTGAAACAGGTGAGTGGGAGCCTGAAGCTGTCTGCTCCGATCCGCTTGGGCGATATATTATATCAAGACGACAAAATGACGATCACTGCGACCCGCACAATAGAAAGGACCTAGCATGCGCTGGAATTTGACCGACCTGTACCAATCATTTGACGACCCGACTCTGGAGAACGATTTCAATAAGCTGAAGCAGCTTTTAAACGAGCTGGTAGAAGAAAGCAGTGCTGAGATCAGTCAGCCAAAGGAATACTTAGAGCAGACCATTCGAGATCTGCAGGAGCTTAGACGCCTGTCATCTCGCTTAGGATCATTTTTTAGTCTGACTCAATCGGTTGAATCCGATCATAAGGGAGCGGCTGATGGCCTGAACCGATTACGTGCTTTTGCCGGTGAGCAGGCGATCATCGACACCCGATTTAAATTGTTTTTAAAGGACCTCGACCTCGAGGCATTGGCCAAGGAGTCAGCTCTTATCAAGGAACATCTCTTCTTTTTAAAAGAACTCCAGACCAAGGCCAACCGGCTACTGAGTGAAAAGGAAGAGATCCTGTTAGCTAAGCTAAGAAATACCGGATCGGTCGCTTTTTCTACCCTTCAGGGTGATATCATGTCCAATCTTTTAATCGATGTCGATCTCGAGGGTGAAACCAAGACCTTGCCACTGCCGGCCGTAAGAAACCTGGCCTACTCGGGGGATCCGGCTACTCGAAAGGCTGGCTTTGAAGCCGAGATCGCGGCTTATCCGAGGATTGAAAAATCATCCGCCGCAGCACTCAATGCCATCAAGGGTGAGGTCATCACGGTGGCTGAGATGATCGGATTTGAGAGCCCATTAGAGGAAACGATCGAGGATTCTCGGATGGACCAACAAACACTTGATGCATTAATGGAGGCGATCGAAGCCTACCTGCCGCACTTTAGACGATACCTCAAACGAAAAGCTGAGATCCTAGGCTATGATAAGGGTCTGCCCTTCTATGAACTATTTGCTCCCGTCGGTAAGAGTCAGTTGACCTATAGCTATCCCGAGGCGATGGAGTTTATTATCGACACCTTTAAGAAGGTCAGTCCCCGACTATCTGATTATGTTCAGTTAGCCTATGATAAGGACTGGCTCGATATCGAACCAAGAGCCGGTAAGCGGGGCGGGGCCTTCTGCTCCAACCTGCATGTGATCGGTCAGAGCCGGATCATGAGTAACTTTAATGGATCGTTCTCGAATATGACGACCCTGGCGCATGAGTTGGGCCATGGCTACCATGGACTAAATCTCAAGGATGAATCGATCCTAAACGCCGGCTATCCCATGCCGATTGCTGAGACTGCGTCGATTTTTAATGAAAGTCTCATCGTCCAAGAAGCCCTAAAGGATGTGTCGGCCGATGACGCACTGGCCATTTTGGAGGATTCGATCAGCGGAGCCAATCAGGTGATCACCGATATCTATTCGCGCTACCTGTTTGAGACCGACCTGTTCGAAAAGCGGAAAACCCGCACCCTTCAGGCGGATGAGCTAAAGGAAATGATGCTTGAAGCCCAGAAGAAAGCCTATGGTGATGGCCTTGATCCTGAGATCCTACATCCCTATATGTGGATCAATAAACCGCACTACTACTCAGCCGGCCGAAGCTTCTATAACTTCCCCTATGCCTTTGGGCTGTTGATGGCCAATGGCTTTATTGCTCGCTACCAAGCCGAGGGTGAGGCGTTTATGCCAAAATACGATGAATTCTTGAGACTGACCGGTCAGATGTCGATCCCAGACGTAGCCGCTACCATGGGCATCGATGTTCGTGACAGTGCCTTCTTTAAACAATCACTTGAAGTCATCAAGGGTCAGATCGATGAGTTTATCGAGCGGACCGAGGAGCTGGTCCAAGGAGACAAAAATGATTAAACGACCATTAGGTAAGACCGGTCTACTTGTCCCACCGGTCGGGCTGGGAGGGATCCCGTTTCAGCGAATCGATGCCGAGGGCACCAAAGCCATCATGGCCCGGGCCCTTGAATTAGGGGCCAACTTCATTGACACCGCCCGGGGCTATACCGTCAGTGAAGCCTATATCGGTCATGGCCTAAAGGCGTTAGGACGAGACAATTTCATCCTGGCCACCAAAAGCATGCAGCGAACGCGTGAGGGTGTTTTAAAAGAACTGGCCATCAGTCTGAGTGATTTAGGCACCGATTATATCGATCTGTATCAGTTTCATAATGTAGCTAACTTTTCGGATTATGAAACGCTGATGGGTGAGGACGGGGCATATCAGGCGATCAAGGAGAAACAGGCTGAGGGTGTGATCCGCCACATCGGGATCAGTACCCACAGCGTCGATCTGCTCAAACGCTTTGTTGAGGATGGTCATTTTGAGACCATCCAGTTCCCCTACAATCCCATGGAGCGCCAAGGTGAAGACTGGTTTAAAAAAGCCCACGACAAGGGGATCGGCTTTATTGTCATGAAGCCCTTTGCCGGTGGTGCGATCGATCATAAGGAGCTTTCCCTCCGGACCATCCTACACAACGAAGCTGTCTCGGTTGTCATTCCGGGGGTCGATAGTATCGAACAACTAGAACAAAATGTTCTGGCTGCCTCACCGCTAACGCCCTTATCAAAGGAAGAACAGGCGACCATGCAGGCCGAGGCCGATAGTTTAGGTAGTCACTTCTGCCGCCGTTGTCGTTACTGTTTACCCTGTGCAGTCGGGATCGATATTCCCATGGTCTTCTTAATGGAGGGCTACTACACTCGCTACAACCTGAAGGACTGGGTCAAAGAGAGATATGCTGGATTTGAGAAAAAGGCCGAGGACTGCATTGATTGCGGACTGTGTGAATCACGCTGTCCCTATCATCTGCCGATCCGCGATATGCTAAAACAAGCTTCGGCGGTACTGGACTAGGAAAGAGGCGCCCATGCAGCACCGCACCTTGATGCCGGAGATCAAACGCTATCTGACTGAAAACGATGCCTTTCGGTTTTCCGGAACGATGGAGCTGGTCTATCTGAAGACCAGCGGCGACTTTTATTTCTATCTGCTAAAGGATCTGGCCTCCGAGCCATATCTGCTTAAGGTCGCCGCGAAAGCCTCTGTCGACTCAGGACTAGGCAATGAGTATAAGGTGCTGCGCTATCTCGATGATTGTTCCCATACACCCAATGCTTATCATTATGATCATGTGCCCGAAGGCTTTGATCGAGACGTCTTATTGATGGAGTATATCCCAGACGAAGAACTGGACTATACGGCTGATTATTTAAAAGTGGCTCAGATCTTTGGTTCGATCCATCGTCATGGAGCAGAGCTGGAGCTACCCAGGCTGGATGATCCACTCGGTCTTTGTCTCATACGCGGAAAAGACAACCTAAAGGACGCCCTGTCCTCCGGGGTGTTTCAGGTGGATCATCTGTATTTCTTTGATGGCTTCACCGAATGGGCTGAGGAGCATTTAGACAGGAAAAGACGGACCTTTCAAGGCGTCGAGCCGGTCATTTGTCATGGACCGTTTGAGATGGAAGATTTCACAATGCAAAGTCCCGGTTATCTTTATAACTGGGAGGGGGCCTATCTGGGTGATGCCGCCATCGACATCACGCGCTTTCTAGCCCGGACCACCAGCCTGATGGAGGCCGATGTGATCCTGCGGGCGATCGATCGGGAGGATTTTTATTTCCGCTGGGAGACTACCATGGGACTGGAGAAGTCGAGCCTCAGAGAACGGGTCAACGCCTATATGCCGTATTACTTATTTGAGCTATTTAGCTCACTGGCCAGATATTATTATGACCATGCCAAACCAGGCGCTCATGAGCTGGAGTCCCTGCAGTATGAGAAGCTTCAGCGCTATCTTGACATCGAATTCATGCAATCGTGTCTGGCGGAATATATCTAAGGCTCTTGATTTTCTCTGCCCGTTGTACTATCAAATGGGCAGTTTTTTTTAATGTTTATTTTAGCCACGGGTTTGCCATTTTTTGCTTATATGCTAACAGCAAAAGAAAACACTGTTAGACGAATGGGGCAACCCGCATGAAAGGAAAATAAATCATGAAAACAAGAAAGCTGATCATCTTGACACTCTTACTTGGGACACTGGTACTAGGCTCACTCCCGCTTAGCTATGCTGAGTCCCCGGAACCAGACTTGAAAAATATTCTACAAGACGCGTTAAATGACGAATATACTGCCAGAGATAGCTATCAAGCGGTGCTCGATACTTATGGGAACATCCTACCCTTTAGTCGCATTGTCAAGGCGGAGCAAAAGCATGTCGCGGCGATTGAGCGGATCGCGGAGCGCTATGAGATCGAGCTGATTCAACCAACCGAACAGATTACAGCACCCGGCTCAATAGAAGACAGTATCGCCATGGCAATCGATATCGAAGAAACCGACATTAAACAATATCAAGAACTGATCGATATGGGTCTGCCAGCAGATGTCACCAGAATGTTCACCAACCTACTAAAGGGTTCAGAGAATCATCTGAAAGCCTTCACGAATCCTCAAGCTGGTCTCGGACTGGGTGGCTCTGGCCGGTTTGGTAAGAACAGTGAAGCAAAGGGCGGCGGTGGCGTTAAAGGCTCTTTGAATCAAGCTCAGTATATCGATGAGGATGGCGACGGAGTATGTGATCATCTGGGAAGTCAGCTTGGTCCAATGGGTGGTAGAAATCGCCAAGGTCGTTAATCACTGAATGTAAAACTCCCTCAGCGTTTGGCCGAGGGAGTATCATTTGTCTATCTATTTTGCTTGTTTGAGTCTGTCTTCTAGACCCGCGAGCTCTTGCCACAGCTCTTGTGGCATTTTTTCTCCGTAGCTTTGATAGTGTTGTTTGATCGATTCGACTTCTGCCAGCCACTCATCGACCGGTACTGCCAGTAGATCAGCCATGTCTTCGTCCGGGACTTCCAGTCCGCTCAGGTCGATGTCGCCGTCTTTTGGCATCAGACCGATCGGTGTTTCATCGGCTCCGATCTGACCCTTGACTCGTTGGTGGACCCACTTGAGGACGCGGCTGTTATCGCCAAAGCCAGGCCAGAGGAAGTGGTTGTCGGCGCCGCGGCGGAACCAGTTGACATAGAACAGCTTAGGGAGCTTGGCGCCCTCGGTCTGACCGATGTCGAGCCAGTGCTGCAGGTAGTCGCCCACGTGGTAGCCGATAAAGGGAAGCATGGCAAAGGGGTCACGTCGGACCTGGCCGATCTTGTCACTGATGACGGCGGCCGTGATCTCTGAGCCCATGATCGAGCCTAAGAAGATGCCGTGGTTCCAATCAAAGCTCTCATGGATCAGCGGGATGGTGGTCTTACGACGACCACCGACTAAGATGGCATCGATCGGCACGCCCTGCGGATCCTCCCAATTGGGTGCGATCGAGGGACATTGAGAGGCCGGGGCGGTGAAGCGGGAGTTGGGATGAGCTGCTTTCTCAGTGCTCTTTGGTGTCCAGTCATTGCCTCGCCAATCGACGAGGTAGTCGGGTACCGGTACGCCGATGCCTTCCCACCAGACACGCTTGCCCTTGGTCATGGCGACATTGGTGAAGATGGTGTTTTTGCGACAAGAGGCCAAGGCGTTGGGATTAGAGGCCTCCGAGGTTCCCGGAGCCACGCCGAAGAAGCCGGCTTCGGGATTGATGGCATAGAGTCGGCCATCCTCACCAAAGCGCATCCAGGCGATATCATCGCCGACGGTCTCGACCTTCCAGCCGGGGATGGTTGGCACCAGCATAGCCAGGTTGGTTTTGCCACAGGCACTCGGGAAGGCCGCCGCCACATAGCTGACTTCACCTTGGGGATCGGTCAGCTTGAGGATCAGCATATGCTCGGCCAGCCAGCCTTCATCTCGGGCTTGAGCTGATGCGATCCGAAGCGCCAAACATTTCTTGCCTAGGAGAGCATTGCCGCCATAGCCTGAGCCATAGCTCCAGATGGTGCGTTCTTCCGGGAAGTGAGAGATATACTTTTCATCCATTGGAGCACACGGCCACGGGACATCGGCTTGGCCTTCTTCGAGCGGTGCACCGACGGAGTGGAGACACGGGATGAACTCGCCATCGGTTCCCAGTTTTTCGAGGGCGGCGCTACCCATACGGGTCATGATCCGCATATTGACGACGACATAGGGGCTGTCGGTGATCTCGACGCCGATCTTACTCAGCGGTGAGTCGATCGGTCCCATCGAAAACGGGATGACATACATGGTGCGCCCCTTCATACAGCCATCATAGAGGTCGGTCATGGTCGCTTTGAGTTCGTCCGGGTCGATCCAGTTGTTGGTCGGGCCGGCATCTTCTTGATTGCGAGATGCGATATAGGTCCGATCCTCGACCCGGGCAACGTCTGAGGCATCGCTTCGGAATAAGTAACAGCCGGGGTGATACTCTTGGTTGAGTTCGATGGCAGCCCCAGATTCTACCATCTCCTTAAGTAACTGATCGTTTTCTTCCTGCGATCCGTTGATCCAGACGACTTGGTCAGGCCTGCATAAGCTCTCGATCTCGTTGACCCAGGCTTGCAATCCTTCGTGTTTAGTCATGTTTCTTCCCTCCTTGGTGTTAATCTAACCGTAACATATGGACGGGCGTTGTCAATCGGATTTGAGCCATTCTACCTATATTATGTTTCGGTAATAAGAATAAAAAAAGCAGCCGAAGCTGCCCAAAAAAGAAAGAACCTTTAATAATTGTTGATTCAACACGTTTCTGTTAGGAAAGCTCGATTTCTTTGTCTGAGATCCGTCTGGCCAGATCCTTCACCTTATCCTCAATGATCTGCGCTGTTTTTAGAAACGCTTCATCGGGCTGTCCGGTCGGATCATCTAACCCCCAGTCCTCTTCGTGCTGTGAGGGCATAAAAGGACAGATGACATTGCAGCCCATGGTGACGACGATATCGACCTCTGGAATTTCATCGATCAGCTTGGAGTGCTGGGTCTCATTCATATCGATGCCGTATTTATCCTTGATAATGCGAACGGCATCCTGATTGATCTGAGGCTTGGTCTCAGTCCCGGCGGAGTAGGCTTCATAGACATCGGAGGCGTAGAGCTTACTCAGTGCCTCGGCCATTTGGGATCGGCAGGAATTGTGAACGCAGATGAAGGCAACCTTTGGTTTCATAGTCTTTCCTTTCTTGTTGGCTAGGGCAGAAAAGTATCGCTCGAGGTTTTCCGGTAGGACATAGGCCGGCTTGGCTGGTCGAAAGAGAACCTTATGATCGATGGCTTGTCTGATGGCACTTGTGATCAGACCAATTGGCGGGACATCATAGGCTTGGCCTTCATAGTGCCAGCTCCGACAATCAACCTCTGTGCCGCAGATATCACCGCAACAAGCGCAGTCGTTTTCTAAGAAATCACCCTGAATATCCTGAGAATCGATCCGGATCGTGGGCGAAGTGTAAAAGTGGTGCTTGATCGCCAGCTCGGCTGAGGAGATCTCAATCGGCTCTAATTCGATGATGCGTCCTTGGCTGTGCGCATAATCTGACATTTGATCGATCGCTTGCGATAGATTTTTCTCAGTACCTAAACATCTATCGCAGCTAGTTAGATCCAGATATAAAAACTCTATTTTAAGTGGTTTCATAGCTTCTATCACCTTCGCTCGGTCTAAACCAGGAGCGTGTTCCATTGGCAATCCTGACAAGCTGGAGCATGACGGGTACTTCTACCAATACGCCGACCACCGTCGCCAGAGCGGCTCCGGAGCCCAGTCCGAAGAGAGAAATCGCGACCGCCACCGCTAACTCAAAGAAATTGGAGGCTCCAATCATTCCCGCTGGGGCAGCAATATCGTGAGTTAACTTCCACGCCTTCGACCAGAAGTAAGCGATAAAGAAGATTAGGAAGGTTTGGATGATCAGCGGTACGGCAATCAAAATAATATTAAACGGGTTCTCGATGATGGTTCTTCCCTGGAAGGAGAAGATGATAATAAGTGTGAGGAGCAGACCGGTGATAGTGACATTGCTAAACTTCGGGATAAAGGCCTTCTCAAAGTATTCCAGTCCTTTATTTTTTGTGATCAGCGTGCGGGAAATGATCCCGGCCGCCAAGGGAATGACGACAAAAAGAATAACGGATAGGAATAGGGTGGTCCAGGGGATCGTGATATTACTCATTCCCAAAAGAAAGGCTACGATCGGGACAAAGCCCACCAGTATGATGATGTCATTGGTTGCCACCTGTACCACGGTATAGGCTGGATTACCTCTGGTCAAATGAGACCAGACAAAGACCATGGCCGTGCAAGGCGCAGCACCTAGTAAGACTGCTCCCGCTAAATACTGGGTGGCCAGATCCGGTGTGATCCATTTCTTGAATACGATAAAGAAGAAAAAGGCGGCGATGGCATACATGGTAAATGGCTTGATCAGCCAGTTCGTGACCCAGGTAATAATCAGCCCTCGCGGATTTTCACCCACCTTTTTGATACTTTTAAAGTCAACCTTTAGCATCATGGGATAGATCATCAGCCAGATCAAGATGGCTACCGGGACGGATACATTAGCATATTCAAAGTTACCTAAGAATTGAGGGATAGCCGGCAGATAGACACCGATCAGCACACCGATCACCATACAGATGAAGACCCACAGGGTCAGATATCGCTCAAAGGTAGAAATGCCGGAATGGATAATGCGTTTTCTTTTCACTATTTTCTCAATGCCTCACTTAAATTGATTTGGGTGACCGTTTCGCACGTTAAAGAGCTGGCCCGATAAGCTGCCAAGCGTTTTTCGTCAGCTTGATAAGCTTCGTTTTGCTCCATCTCATGAACGAGATAGTCGAATAATAGGCGATGGTCTTTTATAAATTCCGGATGAAGCGAGTAGTAGATCCACTGAGCCCGCTTCTCAAAGCTGACCAGCTTGTCATTTCTCAAGCGGGTCAAGTGCCGCGATACATTGGATTGAGTCGTATCTAAAATCGCTTCAATCTCACAGACACACAGCTCATCCTTACGTAGCAGGTTTAGGATACGCAACCGGTTTTCATCAGCTAGGACTTTAAAAATATCAACCATGACTTCTCCTTATAATTGTATATTCAAATATACTCATATACTATTCTTTTATACGGCGTAATGCAATAGGTTTACTTAAAAATAACAAACGGCCCCTCAGGGCCGTTAGAGTGTCGTAGGAGTATTATTATTTGGTTACTGTACCGACAAATAAGGGAAGTCCTTCCGGACTCTCGATCACAAACAGAAACGGTTCGTCAAACGCCAGCTCGACTTGTTTGTCAATGATTGAGGTGGTGCCAAAGCCAATCGTGGTGACAGCAGCCGCTTCGACGCCGTCTTCATCTAATGAGATGAAGCTATCCTGCAGAATATCAGAGATAAACAGCGGCTCCGGGCTGATGCCGGAAAAGTCGGCTTCGTCCGGATCAAATACCTTGCTCATGCCCAGACCTTCTAGCATCTCTTTTAGATTATATTCATTACTGTACTCAAACTTAGGGAGCTTAAGATTGATCATCGCCAGAGAAGCAGAGGCTGTCAGGTCGTCTAATGAATAGTCTTTAAGAATATCCATCGGATTAGAGCCAGACTTTTTTAGTAAAATCATTCGCGAATATTCAAAGGGTAAGATCATCCCTTCGACACCCTCATGACTGATATACATGCCCTTGTCGCTGGAGTGAAGGAAGTCTTTTTCACTTTCCCCCTCAATTCCGCGGAAGGTATCAGGCTTAGTCAGCTCTGCCTGGAATGGTGCCAGCCAGCTTTCCTTAAAATAGAGGGCGTTGAACAACACGCTGATAAAGTCTGAAGTATCGTCAAATTCCGGTTGGATCAAGCCTTCGGTTTTTTCCGACACCCACTGACTCATTTGCTCACCCGCCTCCGGGCTTTTAAAGTCGACTTCAAACAGACTGGCCTGGAACTTATCGTTTAGCGTCTGGATATAGTCTTTTTCAAAGGGGAAGTTGTATTGGTTCCAAATCGAGTTGGCCAAACGAATTCGTCCCTCTGATGTTTCAACATTCAGACGCTCCATGATCAGACCCATCTGATCGGCTAAGTCGTCCGGGTTTTCCAACTGAAGCGCTTGGATAATTTCTGCCTGCGACTCAGCCTCAGCTCCGGTAGAAGCCATGGCCAGTGCCAGGTAGAGGCTTAGGGGCGAGTAATTATCATTCTTCTCACCGCTTAAGAGTAGTGGTGTCGAGGCTTGCATAAAATTCTTGATGGCCTGGATCGTCTCGTCTGAGAGTGGCTTATCAATACGAAGTGCCTGGACTTCCTCTAGAGTGCTGGGCGATTTATCCGGTGCACTATGGACGACAAAATGTTTGTCGCCTGATGCTTCATCTGTTGGATTAGGCTCGGGCTCAGCCGGTGTTTCCTCAGGTGGTGTAGGCTCGGGCTCGGCCGGTGTTTCCTCGCTTGGCTTAGGCTCAGGTTCTGTGCCGGTTGGAGTACAGCTGCTTAGCAGTACGATCATGATCAGCAGACTGATGATTAACTTTTTCATATGGGCCTCCATTATTGAGATAGTGTACCGATAAATAGCGGTAGTCCTGATTGATCTTCAATCAGATAGACAAAAGGTTCATCGAAGCGAAGCTCGATCGGCTCATCGGCCGGCGGAGCGGATGTCGGTGCTACAACGACTGTTGCCGCGGCGGCTTCGATGCCGTCTTCATTGAGTTCAATAAAGCTGTCTTGAAATATCTGAGAGATATACAGTGGCAGCTCGCTGGTGGCTGAAAGATCGGCCAAATCACGATCGAACGCATCAATGATACCAAGTTCTTTTAGCATTGTTTTTAAGTCATAGTGGTTTTCAAAGCTGAATTTTGGCAAGGCCAGACGGACTTCCCGCGACTCAAAGTTATTGATCAACTGATAGAGATCCTCGCTCTGGAGTATCTCTTTCGGGTTTACCCCCGATTGCTTTAAAAAAACCACCCGTCCGGTTTTAGTATACAGACTGACACCCTCAATATCTCCCTGCTTGATATAGCTCATATAGTCGTCCCGGTGCATAAAATCCTTGGTGACATCACCGTTTACGCCATGGAAGATATCGGGCTCGGTAGCATACTCTTCGAAGGTCCGTAGCCAGCTATCCTTATAATATAGGGTGTTGATCAGTACGCTGATGGCATCGTCTAATCGGTCGAATTCAGGCTTGATCAAATCATTTGTCTGTTTGGCTACCCAGTCCTGCATATGCTTTAAAGTTGCCGGTTGTATAAAATCGACTTCAAACAGAGAAGCTTGAAACTGCTCATTTAAACGCTTGATATAGCCATCTAAAAACGGTATGTCCTGCTGGTTCCAGATGGAGTTACTCAGCTGAATGCGCGACTGGTCCGTCTTTATATTTAGCAGCTCGATCAGCTGAGACATGTCACTGGCCAGAGCATCAGGGTCGACCGGTTTGTCTAAAGTGCCATAGATTTGGCGGGCAGTCTCACCATCAGCGCCGGTAGCGACCATGGATAGTGCCAGATAGAGGCTGATAGGCGAGTAGTTATCATTCGACTCGCCGCTTAATAGGGCAGACGAGCTGTGCCGGGCAAAGCTCTGAATGGCCTGAATGGTTTCGTCAGCTGGTGGGCTTGATCGCAACAACTCTCGATACTGATCTTCACTTAGTGGCTGAGATGTTATCGCCTGATGGGCGGTGTAGCCTGGAGAGCAGCTGATCAAAAGCAGTCCGATCAGACATAGTGCAATCAGTCGTTTCATGTTTCCTCCTATTGCTAATTAGTCAGGGTGCCGATAAACAACGGGACAGAGTCTCGGCTTTCAATAATGAACAAAAACGGCTCATCGAAGCTTAAATCAACGATAGGCGGATCTTCTAGAATCATCGCTCTTTCATTGCCGATCATCGTCATGGCAGCGGCTTCCACCCCGGTCTCATCGAGTGCAATAAAGCTATCTTGACGGACCTGAGAGATGGCCGAGCCGGTTGGCGTCATGGCACTAAAGTCGGCCAGTCCCAGATCAAAGGCCTGATGAATGCCCAGACTCTTTAAGGTGTCGATCAAATCATAGCTGTTATCAAACTTAAATTTAGGCAGGGAAAGGTTAACCGTGGCTCGCTGTTTGAATTTCGTTAACTCTTCGAGTGAATAATCCTCAAGCAAGGTCTTGGGATTAGTCCCCGATTTTTTTAGGATGATCATCCGAGACAATTCAAACGGTAGGATGACACCCTCGATCCCATCATGATCGATATACTCAAACTCTTTCCTTTGCTGAAGGAAGTCTTTTTCGATATCGCCATTGATGCCGTGGAAGATGTCCGGTTTGGTATTGGCTTCCTCAAAGGGATAGACCCAGCCTTCTTTAAAATACAGGGTATTGATCAAGACGCTGATCATATTTTCCAGGTCGGTAAACTCAGGCTTGATCAGCCCCTCTGTCATATCCGATACCCAGTTTGACATTTCTTCTGCAGTTTCGGGCAGACTAAAATCAACTTCAAATAAGGCGGCAGCAAATTTGTCGTTCAACCTCTTTATAAAGGTCGGTTCAAACGGCAAATCTTGCTGACTCCAGATGGAGTTGGCCAATTTGATCCGTCCGCCTTCCGTCTGGACATTGAGCAATTGATTGAGCTGTTGCATCTCTTGGGCCAGGGCTTCGGGATCGACCTCACGGCCTAACAGCTGATAAATTTCTTCCGCTGTCTCACCCTTGGCACCGGTCGCCACCATAGCGAGCGCCATATACAGGCTGATGGGAGAATAGTTATCATTGGCTTCGCCGCTGAGTAATTGAACGCCACTTTCCCGGGCGAACTGGTTGATCGACTGTAGAAGCTCTTCGCTGGTGGGATGATCAGCCGCATAGTCATAGTAGTCCTTAGACAAAAGTAGCGGCTGACTATCAGCTAAATGTCGGACGGGTGTAGTGGATGAAGGCTCTGTTGTTTCATTCGTCTGAGGCTCCTCCAAGGGCGGTACACTCGAGCAACCGACCAGACTGATGATGAGTAGAAATAAGACTATTTTTTTCATAAAACCCCCTGTTTTATTTCACAGAATGAATTGTTCACTATTATACAACTCACTCGCTTCTAACAAGAATACAACCATACCCAGTCAAATGTCTATTCAGTTTTCGTGTATACTAATAGATAAGGAAGGTAGGCCTATGGAACAAAGACAAATTGGATCGGGTCCCTCAGCTACCATCCTTGGCTTTGGCTGTATGCGAATGCCAAGTGATGTCAATGAGCAGGGGGAGTCAACGCTACGAATGGACGAAGCAATTGAACTGATTCGCCACGCAATCGATTCTGGTATTACATATATCGATACGGCTTATCCGTATCACAATGAAATGAGTGAAGTGGCAGTTGGACGCGCACTACAGGATGGCTACCGGGAGCGGGTTATTTTGGCGACGAAATCGCCCATCTGGAAGCTGGAGAGGACCGAGGATTTCTCGAGCATTTTAAGTGAACAGTTGGAAAAGCTCCAGACCGATCATATCGACCTATACCTGCTGCATGCCCTGGGCAAGGAGCGGTGGCAGACAGTGCTGGATCTAAACATCCTCGATGAGATGCTAAAAGAAAAGGCCGCCGGCCGGATCAGGCAGCTGGGCTTTAGCTTCCACGACGATAAAGACACCTTTTATCAGATCCTAAACGGCTTTTCTGATTGGGATTTTTGTCAGCTGCAGATGAATTATATCAATACCGATTTTCAATCGACCCTGCAGGGCTTATACGATGCCCATGCCAAGGGCCTTGGCATCATCATTATGGAGCCGCTTTTAGGCGGCAAGCTGGCCGATCCGCCGGAGGTGGTCTCGGCCATGATCCCGGGCGATCCGGTCGAATACGCCTTTCGCTGGCTGTGGGATAAGCCCGAGGTCAGTGTGGTGCTTAGCGGGATGAATGATAAAGCTCAGGTCGATCATAATGTCGCCCTGGCCAATCAGACCTTCGAAGAGCTGACTCCAGCTGAGCTGGCCCACTACGAAGCCGTCAAGGCGGTCTATGATACCATGGCTTTGGTGCCGTGCACCAGGTGTAACTACTGCATGCCCTGTCCCTATGGGGTCCATATCCCCGGAGCATTTGAGGCCTATAATATCACGGCCTCTAAGAACAAATCAGCCGGACGGAGGCTGTATGACGGCTTAGACCTTGACGCCTCGGGCTGTGTGGGCTGCCGAGCGTGTGAAGAGGTCTGCCCCCAGGCGATCCCGGTCGCGACGCATATGCCCGTGATCGAAGAATATTTTTCAAAATAGGAGGAAATCAATGACAGAACGTGTATCACGCATGGATTTTAGAGGTTCTCCCGGGCGCGACGGCGCCGGCGTCAACCTGATCCGGACCTTTAGTCACGGTGAGGTCCGAGAGTTCGATCCCTTCTTGATGATGGACTATTTCAACTCCAAAGACCCCAACGACTATATCAAGGGCTTTCCGATGCACCCTCACCGCGGCATCGAAACGATTACATATCTTGTCCGAGGCGAGATCGATCATGAGGATTCATTGGGCAACAAAGGCATCATCGCCGATGGATCGTGCCAGTGGATGAGTGCCGGCAGCGGTATCCTGCATCAGGAGATGCCTCAGCCGAGTGAGCATATGCTGGGCGTCCAGGTCTGGCTCAATCTGCCTAAAAAGCGCAAGATGAGCCGTCCGGCCTATAATGATCTGACGGGCGAGAATATCCCGCTGGTCGAAGAGGACAATCTCAAGGTCAAGGTGCTGGCCGGTGACTATAAGGGAACAGTCGGTCCGCTGGTCGAAGAAGACACCGAGCCCTTCTTCTATCACTTTGAAGCGTTGGGGGAGGCGGCTGTCACTTTTGAGACCGATCCCGACTACAATATCTATTTTTTCGTGCTCGAGGGCGAGGTCGAGTTTGATGGCCGGACCTATCCGATGGCCAGCGGAGCTGTGACCGAAGCCGGTCATCAGATGTCGTTTGGCTTTAACCAGCCGGCCCATGTGATCGTCTTAGGCGGGCGCCCCCTAAGAGAGCCGATCGCCTGGGGCGGACCGATCGTCATGAATACACAGCCAGAGCTCAATCAAGCCTTTGCCGATCTGCGAAACGGCACCTTTATCAAACAAAGCGGCACCGGTATCTAGAGAGAAAAGGGAGTAAAGAATGTCAGTAACAGTCAAACGAAACACCGGCTGGGTGGGCTCCGGCTCGAAGCTTCGCCTCAGACTCAACGGCAGAGAAACAGCCTCGATCAATGAAGGCCGGATGGTTGAGCTCGAGCTGCCACCGACCAGAGCCACCCTCTCGGCGACGCAGCTGGGCGTCAAGAGCAATCGATTGGAGGTCGAATCAGGCGATATCGTCGAGGTGACGAGTAGCGGCTGGCTTCGCTATGCCTGGATCATCATGCTGGCGATACCGATCATCGGTCTTTTCACCGATCTGAAGCTATCCGTCAATATCGGGATCATCGTGGCACTGGGCTTTCTGTTCATCCTGAGCTTACGCTTTATCGATGGCTTTAGGCTTAGAAAGCTCAAACACGATAGGGACTAAAAAAAGAGTGTGACCACTCTTTTTTTTACTTAAATGAGAATAAATTTAGGTTTTATTAGTCTTAAGTTGCTACTAATTGAACGCATGATCAATGCCACAACCAGGTGCGCTGTATGCTAAGTGGAGTGGAATATGTACGGTTGAACAGTTATAGCAGACATCTTTTTCATAAAACAGAACCTTAGTACAGTAGCCTTCCGGTGCCGGGAAAGAATGTCTTACGTAATACTCTCGAACAACTCTTGGGGCATGGCAACATGTTACGCCATTAATTACATAGTTATCGAGACTAAGATCTGTAATCTGAAGCAGTTCGTTAATGCTGGCTTCGTGGTTGTGTGCAAAAGATATAGGCGTTGCAAGAGATATCGTCAGTAAAAACAACGCCAGCATTATTGAAGTTACCCTTGTTATATTTCTCATTGATTCCGCCTTATTTGTAGGCGCGGTAAACAGCGAACATTATTCCAGAATCACTTTGTGTTGTCGCTTTTTCTTGTTTAAAAGCTTCTAAAATTTCGGGAGAAAGTTTCATATTGAGGTGCTCTTCCGGATTGTCAAGAAAAGTAAGCAACGATCCTTGGTAAGTAGCAACAAGTTCCGTTGTTGCAAAAGACGGTTCAGAGAAATTCCCGCAATTGTCAGGGAAATAAAGTATATCCATCAAAATTGCCTCATAAAGAGTCAAAATCAAGAGTGAATCAATCACCATCAAAGAGGTATCGCGATCCCCTTCATGTAAAACAGCGCCAGGCTGACTGGCGCTCCGCCATGTCTGGAAGGGACATCAGGCGACGAGGATTCCAAAGGAGAGGATATCGAGTTGCTCAAATTAAGTTGTTGGTGATCGTCTTGGCTTTGTCTTTAGTGTCTAAGAAGAAATCCCAACCTGGCGGTTGGGAGGATTAGCGGCTTGGAAGCAAGCATCTAGGCAAATTCTTTAACTAAACGATCAAGGGCTTCTTCCAGAAGCTCTTTTTCAGTGGCGGCGTTTAGCCGCATATGCTGCTGGCCGCCTTGCCCGAACCACTCGCCCGGACCCAGACCGACACCGGCCTTGGCGCAGCGCTGGAGCAATTCTTTGTCACTCAATCCATAATCGCTAAAATCGAGCCACATCAGATAGGTGGCTTCGGGTGCTCTCAGCTTGATCCGGGGGATCTGTCGGTGGATGCGATCGGTGACATAATCGATATTGTCTCCGATCAGCTTTAAGGTGTCATCGAACCAATCCTCGGACTCATTATAGGCGGCGATATTGGAGAAGATATTGAAGCAGTTGGCACCGATTCGGCCGTGGCTGGCGGCGTAGTCCTCGTAGGCTTGCTTCATGTCTTTATTTGGAAAGATCACATAGCCGCCCTGAAGCCCGGCGGTGTTGAAGCTCTTACCGGTCGAGTTGAAGGTGATGACATGGCTCTGATTGAGCTTTTGCATCGGGGTGAAGCTTCCCCGGTGGATCAGATCGGAGTGGATCTCATCGCTTAGGATCAAGACATCACTGGCGACGCACAGATCGACGAGCTTTGTCAGCTCCGCTTCGCTCCAGTTGCGTCCGACCGGGTTATGGGGATTACACAGGATCAAAGCCTTGGCATCCCGGACGGATTTGGCCAGATGATCGAAGTCCATCCGATAGTAGCCGTCCTGTTCGATCAGGGCGCTATTCACCTGGACCAGATCATTGTTGGCGACCGTTTTAAAGAAGGGATGATAGACCGGCGGCTGGACGATGACCTTGTCGCCCGGTGTTAGCAGTGCTCCGAGCGTCAACTGGATGGCCTGGACGAGATTGTCGGCATAGCTCATCAGTGATAGATCATAGCGGACACCGTTACGGCGCTGTTGCCAGTCGATAAAGGCTTGATAGTAGGCCTCCGGAATCGCCGTATAGCCCCAGACATTGTGCTCGGCCCGTTCGATCAGCGCCCGGGTGATGGCCGGTGCTCCCGGCAGGTCCATGTCGGCGATCCACAGCGGGATGACATCCTCAGTCCCGAAGATCTCCTGTCGGTTCATGTACTTGGTGGCATACGTCTTGATTCGTTGATTGATCATAAATCCCCCTTGCTCTTTATTTGGTGGCCAGCACGATGAGAAACATACTGGTATTGATGTCAAAGGAATCGCCGTAGAAATTCTCAAACATCTGGATCCCGATAAAACCGGCCTTCTCAAAGGCGTCTAAGAGATCCTCGCTCAGGATCGGATAGAGCGGTTGGTGATTCTCGACTTTTCCGTCTTCGGTCTCGAGATAGGTGTGGAAGTCGATCGAGTCTTCCTCGATATGATAATGGCGCTCGAAGGTCAGATCGTTGTGATCGATCGTCGGAAGACCCCCGATCTTTTGCGACAGGATCCGGTCATAATTCACGATCTGCACCAACAGTGAACCGTCGGTATGTAGCAGGTCGTAGGCGTCTTTGATAAAGCCCTCGATCTCGGTCTGATCCTCGAGATGGACCAGTGAATTGCCGATACAAAAGATCAGATCGAAGCCACCCTCGATGCAGTCGATCGACTCCATCGGCACCCGCCGGACATCGAGTCCGGGCGTCTTGTCTCGGGCCAACTCCAGCATGGCCGGATCATTATCGATCGCGACCACCTCATGACCTCTGAGAAAGAGCTCTCGACTGTACGAGCCGGTGCCACAGGCCACATCGAGCACTCGGCTTGACGCCTGGCCGGCCAAGTCGAGTATCAGCTCGAGCTGAGGCTGACCGACCGGAAAGATCCGATCATAATAGCGGGCGATGGATTCGTAGAATGTACTCATGAGCGCCTCCATTTGACAGTTCTTGATGATATTATACCCCTCTTTTGCTATAATGTGAGTATGAAGAGAGTCAAAGTATCGGAACCGGCATCAGCCCGCTATGAGAAGATCGCGCTCGATATTGCCTATAGCATCTGGAAAGAAGAATACAAGATCGGAGAGGTCATAAAGGGTCGCTCGACCCTGTCCGGCAAATACGGTGTGTCGGCTGAAACCATCCGCCGAGCGGTCAAGCTGCTCGAAGAAGCCGAGGCCGTCTCGGTCGAAGAACGGGTCGGCATCCTGGTGACCTCCAAGGAAAAGGCGATCGAGTTTATTGAGACGTACCGGGAACAGGATAAGCTGTTGGCCCTGCGCGAAGAGATCAGGATCCTGAACGAGCAAAAGGAACAGATCGACGCCCAGGTCAATGAAAAGATCGAATTCATGATCGAACAGGCTACCGTTATGCGCAATATGGGGGTTATCACACCGCTTGAGGCTAAGGTTTCCCCGGGCTCTCATCTGATCGGTCAGACCATCGGCGAGGTGCAGTTTTGGCGCTATACCGGAGCGACCATCATCGGTATCAATCGGATGGGCCAGCTCATCCTATCGCCCGGGCCGAAGCTGAAATTCTTTGAAGGCGATATCATCCTGTATGTCGGCAATGCCGATGACAATATCAGCCGAGTGGAAGATTTTATTAGGGACTGACCCGAGTCAGTCCTTTCTTATGGAGAGAGGTATGAGTGAACTGGATATTTTTGATATTTTAGGTCCGATCATGATCGGTCCCTCAAGCTCCCATACCGCCGGGGCGGTTCGCCTGGGCAATATGGCGGCGCTGATCTATCGGCGGCCGATCGAACGGATCAACTGCTTGCTCCACGGCTCGTTTGCCAAGACCTACCGTGGTCACGGCACCGACCTGGCCCTGGTCGCCGGGCTCCTGGGGATGAGCCCCGATGATGAGCGGCTGCCCGAGGCGTTTTCACTGGCCGAGCAGGCCGGTCTGAGGGTGAGCTTTGAGGAGGCCGACTTAGGCTATGTCCATCCCAATACGGTCAAGTTTGAGATCGAGGGCGAAGCCGGTGCTATGATGATCGTCGGCTCGAGTCTTGGCGGGGCGACGATCGAGGTGATCCAGATCAATCAGACGGCCGTGTCACTTCGAGGCGACTATCCGACCCTGATCCTCGACTATACCGATAAGCCCGGTATGATCAGCCGGATCAGTTCGAGCATCGCTTCAGCCGGCGTCAATATCGCAGCCATGAAGGTGACCAGAAACAGACAGATCGCGACGATGGTGCTTGAGCTCGATGGTCAGATCCCCCGGGCCACCTTGGTGGCGCTGGAGAAGGATCCGAGCTTCCTTAGCATCTCGGATATCGGAGCAGTGGAGGAACAGGATGCATTATAGTGCCGACTATCTATTAGCGGAGTGCCAGACGAGACAACTGCCGCTATCGGAGGTTTATCGACGGGGTGAGGCCGAGTTGGTCGGTCTTTCACCCGAAGCCCTCGATGAGCGGATGCTCGAGGTGCTCGAGATCATGGCCGATTCCAGCCATAAGGGGCTCGAACAGCCGGTCTTTTCTTTGTCGGGCATGACGGGCGGAACGGCCTATAAGGCCTGGCAGCACCGCCGGCGAGATCCGCTGCTGGGTGAGTTTGTCATGGGCGCAGTCGCCATGGCCCTATCGACCTCCGAGGTCAATGCCTCGATGGGCAGGATCGTGGCCGCCCCGACCGCCGGAGCATCCGGTATCCTGCCGGCGGCACTGGCTTCAGCCAAACACAAATACTCCCTTACGCTTGAGGAGCTACTACCGGCGCTCTACACCGCCGGGGCGATCGGTAAGATCATTGCGCTGGAGGCGACGGTGTCCGGTGCCGATGGCGGCTGTCAGGCCGAGTGCGGTACGGCGGCCGCCATGGCGGCCGCCGGCTTGACGGAGCTCCTAGGCGGTTCGCCCGCCCAGTGCTTTCACGCTGCCGGGATGGCGCTGATCCATGTCATGGGGTTGGTGTGTGATCCGATCGCCGGCTTCGTTGAATTCCCTTGTTCTCTCAGAAATGCCTCAGGCCTCGTCAATGCCTTTGTCAGTGCGGATCTGGCGATGGCCGGGATCGAGTCGCTGGTGCCGTTTGATCAGGTGGTCGATGCGATGTATCGGGTCGGGAAGATGATGCCGGAGGCCCTGCGTGAGACCTCGCTGGGTGGGATCGCGGCCAGTCCGGCGGCCAAAAACCTGGAGAAAAAGTTCCTCTAACGTAAATTTTTGTTAAAAACGACCTGTTAGGTGTTTGATAGATGCTGGTTATGCCTATCTATAATAGGATATGACCCATCATCTTCGACCGAACAGGTTTTTTCTTGTTTAACTTCAGCGGTGCGATAAAACTTAACTTGGAAATAATGACAACCTGCTTTACAAGTAGAAGTTGGCAGTGTATAATAAGACCATATCACCTGACAACCCCACACATAGAATGAAGTTGTCACGGGCAAACAGAGATTGATAGAGGTGTAATATGAATGTGCTACATGCCGGCCGCTTGGCCAAATCAAAAGAGGATTTTAAAATCGTCCAACTGGGACCCGAATACATTGATCAAGTCGTCCAGATGCAAGAACAAGTCCGAAGGAATATGCGCCATAAGTCGTGGTTCATGCTCGATACCGGCGAAGAGATCGAAGCGATGCTAAAAGGTGGCGGCGCTTTGTTCGGTGCGCTCAATCAACAAGGCGAGATGATCGCTGCTCGCTATATCAGCCAGCCCGGGGATAGTGCCTCCAATCTGGCAAATGATGTGGCGCTCGATATCCCGCTCAATGAAGTCGCGGTGCTTGAGAGCACGGTGGTCAGTCCCGATTACCGAGGCAATCGCCTCCAGGGGATCATGACACAGGTGGCGATTAAGCATATCGAGCGTCAAGGGCTGCGCCATCTGTTTTGTACGGTTGCCCCGCAAAATATCTTTTCGCTCTACAATGTCATGTCGAGCGGACTCAAGATCCGGGCGCTGAAAAAGAAATACGGTACCACCGAGCATGACGGGGTCTGGCGGTTCATCCTGCACCGGGACCTGCTCGATAGTCAGCCGGCCTGGCTGAAGCAACTCGAGATCGATTCGCATGACTTCGATCTGCAAAAGCTCGTGATCAATAAGGGCTTCTTCGGAGACTCGGTCTCGCGAAAGACCAATACGATCGTCTATGCCCGCTAGAATAACGCTTTTTCTATAATCCTTCTATGCAGCGAAAGGCCGCCCCACCGGGGCGGCTTTTCGGGTATAAAATGCCCGGAGGTCGTGATGCATACAATAACGAAGGAACAAGCCAGAAATTATTTCGTCCGGTATCATTTCCTGGACCGGCGCTTACCCAAATCTCATATGGACAAGGTATTCTCGAGGCTCAGGACCATTCAGTATGATCCTCTGAGGGTGGTGGGTCGAAATGCCGACCTGGTCCTAAAAGCTCGCCTGGAGGGTTTCCGGCCGGATGATCTCGAACGCTGGCTATATCAGGAGAGGAGTTTGATCGATGGCTGGGATAAGATGATGAATATCTATCCCATGACCGATCGCGAGATGATGACGCCTATTTCAGGCCGCTATGCCAGGGCCAGCGAAGCTCACGGTCGAGAGCTTCTGGAGGATGATTTTGACCGGATGGCTGAAACTGTCCGGCAAAAGCTCCGCGACGGTCAACTCCTGAAAAATGTCCACCTGACCAAGGAATTCGATATGGGTCATCAGGGGAAATACCGCCCCTTCCACTTCCTGGACTATCTGTTCCACCTGGGAGAAGCCGAGATCGCTGAAAAGTTCAATACTCAGAAAATCTACCGTCATGCCAAGCCGCCGAAGATGAGCGAGCTGGATGAAGCTTTCCTCGACTGGTATGCCTATCGCCGCGTCGAAGCGACCGGACTGATCCGAATGAAGAGAAGTGAGGCCTGGCTGGGCTATTACCATTATTATCAGAAATACCGTGAACCGGCCATCGAGCGCTTGTTGGAGCAAGGCAAGATCATACCGGTAACGATCGAAGACGTGCCGGGTCAATTTGTCATGCCAAGCGATAAGTCAGCCATGCTCGAGTCGGTCGAGCTCCCGGGAGAGGTGCGTTTGCTGGCACCGCTGGATAATTTTTTATGGGACCGCAAAATGATCGAGGAGATCTTCGACTTCCGCTACCGCTGGGAGGTCTATGTGCCTGAGAAAAAAAGACAATGGGGCTACTATGTCCTGCCGATCCTCCAGGGCGACCGGCTGATCGGGCGGCTCGAACCGGAGAGAGTCCGAGAGGGCGCGTTCGATCTCAAACAGATCTGGTGGGAAGAGGGTGCCAAGGTCGATGAAACAGCCTTTCAGACCGAGCTGGCCACCTTTGTAGATTTTGTCAAATAGCTGGTCAAAAGCTGTCCTATTTGGCTCCGGCCGATCAGGCCGGCCTGATTGACAAGCGGCTCACTTTCCGTTACACTTTTACTATCTTTGATTAATTCTTGAACCTGAAGGAGGTTTTGATTCCCCATGGATGACGTTGGGTGGTGGTTGTACCTACTGCTAGTTTTCTTTATAGTGCTAGGTGCATACTTCGCAGCTTCTGAGATCTCATTAGCATCGGTTTCGCAATCGAGGCTGAAGATCCGGGCAGACAAAGGCGATAAAAATGCTGCGAAGGCACTCTATATTCTGTCTCATTTTGACGATGCCATCAGCACGATCCTGATCGGAAACAACATCGCTCACATATTTGCCGCAGCCGTGGCCACACTGATTGCTACCAGACTGTGGGGGCCGTCGTCACTGGTCTATGTGACCGTGGTGATCACGGTCATCGTGTTCTTTGTCAGTGAGATGCTGCCTAAGACCTTGGCCAAGGCCTATAGTGAGCGCTATTCCGTCTTCGTGTCTCCTTCACTGAAAGTCCTGATGTTTATTTTTCGTCCGGTTTCTTTTATCCTCGCCGGGATTGGAAACCTGATTTCGCGTCTGTTCATTACCGAAAAAAAGGCCACGGTGACCGAAGAAGAGTTCTACAGCATCATCGAATCCATCAAAGACGAGGGAGCGATGGAGGCTGAAAAGGGTGATTGGGTGCATACCGCACTCAAGTTTGGCGATAAGATCGTGGACAATATCAAGACCGTTCGGACCGATATCGTGGCGGTCGATTGTACCGATGATGCCCAAGAGATCTTTGATACCATCAAAAACAGCAAGCACTCGAGGATCCCGGTCTATAATGATTCGATCGATGAGGTGGTCGGGGTCTTGCAGATCAGGAAGTATCTGCGGGCCAGCTTCCAATTGGGCAAGCCGGCCAATGTCTATGACTTTCTCGATCCGCCGTTATTTGTCTTTAGCAGCACCTATATCGATGATCTGTTGACCGAGATGAGTCGCCAAAAGGTCAATCTGGCCATCGTCACCAATACCTTTGGCGGCGTGGTCGGGGTGGTGACGGTCGAGGACATCCTCGAAGAATTGGTCGGTGAGATCTGGGATGAGGATGATATTGCAGTCGAATACTTTAAACCGCTCGATGATCACCGCTATGAGGTCGACTCTGAGATGATGGTCGAGGAGGTGTTTGAGCTGATCGGCTTTGACGACCCGGATGTCGATGAGATCGCTCACGATACGCTGAGCACCTGGGTGTATGAGTCACTGGCTCGCATCCCGCATGAGGGTGATCAGATGGTATATAAGGAGCTGTTGGTGACGGTCCTAACGATGGACAATCGCCGCATCCGCAGTCTATTGCTCGAGTATGAAGCGCCGGCCGAGCCGGTGGATGGCAATGGAGGTGAGCGATGAATTTTGCCTTAGCCATCGTGGGTCTGATCATGCTCTCGGCCTTCTTTAGCGGCTCGGAGATCGCGTATTCCTCGATCAACCGGGTCCGGTTGGAAACGATGATGGATACGGGGGATAAACGGGCCAAGCTGGCCTATCAGATCTACTCGCGCTTTGAGCGAGCCCTGACGACCATCCTGATCGGTAACAACCTGGTCAATATTGCCGCCTCGACGGTGGCCACCTACTTGGCGATCACGCTCTTTGGTGAGAAGGCCACCTCAGCCGCTGCACTTGGCATGACGATCCTGATCCTGATCTTTGGGGAAACAACGCCCAAGATCATTGCTAAAAAACACTCGCTGACGATTGCGATGTTTGCTGCCCGGCCGCTCAAGCTGTTCATGGGTCTATTCTCGCCGATCATTTTCTTGACCGAGCCGATCGTTAAGCTGGTCAAGGGCCGCTTTCAAGGGGAGATCCTGGATAAAGAAGAGCAGGCCGAGGCCGTCGAAGAAGAGCTCGTCAACCTGCTTGAGACCGTCGAGACGGAAGGCATCATCGATCAGAACCGAAAGAATATTTTGAGTTCGGCCCTCGATTTCACCGAGCGATCGGTCAATGAGATCCTGATCCCTCGGGTCGATATGTATGCCATCGATCTGACCGATGATCGTCAAGAGATCCTCGAACAGATCCAGGCCTCGCCCTATACCAGGATCCCGGTATACGAAAAGACGATGGACAATATCATCGGCATCCTCTATCTGAACCACTTCTACCGGGCGATCATTGAGGATCCTGAGACCAAGATCCGCAGCCTCTTGCGATCCCCGATCTATCTGTATAAGACCACTCGCCTGCCCAGCGCCTTAGAAAAGCTTCGCCAATCGCAGATGCATCTGGGCATCGTGACCGACGACTACGGCGGCTGCATCGGCATCGTGACGATCGAGGACATCATGGAGACCCTGGTCGGTGAGATCTGGGACGAGGATGATGAGGTGTACGAGGAGGTCCGACAGCTGAGTGAAACCTGCTACGAGCTCGATGGCGACATGAGCGTGGCCGATCTGATCGATCTGATGGCCTGGGATGAGGATGAGTTCGAATTCGACTCTGATACGGTCGGCGGCTGGTTTATCGAAATGGTCGGAGGCTATCCCCAGGTGGGAGATTCCTTCGAATATGAAAACGCTCACCTGAGCGTGTTGGAAATGGCCAATCTACGGGTCGATCGGGTCCGCTTGGATCAGATCGAGTCCGAGGATATAAATAACAATGAACAAAGGAGACCAAATAACTGATGGACCCTAGCGACGCGGGACAGATCGTCTTTTTAGTGATACTGCTATCACTATCAGCCTTCTTTTCCGCCTCAGAAACTGCCATGATGTCACTTAGCAAGATCCGACTGCGCCATATGCAGGAGGCCGGAGTACCTCGGGCAGACACGATCAGCCGTTTGATCGAACAGCCGAACCGTTTTCTCGGTTCGATCCTTGTCGGCAACAACCTGGTCAATATTGCAGCCTCTGCGATTGCGACCGTCCTGTTTACCAAATACTTCCCGGGGCTGGGCGCTGCCATCGCCACCGCGGTCATGACCGTGTTGATCCTGATCTTCGGTGAGATCACGCCCAAAAGCGTGGCCGCCGCCAACTCCGAGCGGGCCAGCCTAAGACTGGCGCCGATGGTGTCGGTCGTGATCAAGCTGTTTAGTCCGATCACCCGCATTATCATGTTTGTCACCAACGGCTTTGTCCGTCTGCTCGGCGGCTCGACCGATCTGGCTCAACCGTTTATCACCCAAGAAGAGCTCAAGACCATCGTCAATGTATCCCACGAAGAGGGTGTGCTTGAGGGGGATGAGCGCAAAATGATCAACAATGTGTTTGCCTTCGGTGATTCACAGGCCAAGGATGTCATGACACCGCGGACCGATATGATCGCCATCAATCTGGAGGCGACCTATGACGATGTGGTGTGTTCGTTTAAGACCGAGCAGTTCTCACGCATCCCGGTCTATCAGGAGACGCCCGATGATATCGTGGGTGTGATCTATATCAAGGACCTGATCCTAAACAATGTCACCCGGGAAAATTTTGTTATCACCGAAGTCTTGCGCGAACCCTATTTCACGTATGAGTTCAAGCGAACGGCTCAGCTGTTTGAGGATATGCGTCAGAAGCACATCCCGATCGCGATCGTGCTCGATGAGTACGGCGGAACGGCCGGGGTCGTCACGATGGAGGATCTGGTCGAAGAGATCGTTGGCGATATCGCCGATGAATACGATCTGCATGAAGATGAGATCGAGGTCATCCAAGAGGACGAGTATATCGTCGATGGGGCGGCTCGGATCGAGCTCGTCAATGAGATGATCGGCACGCGCTTCGAGAGCGAAGACTTTGATTCGATCGGCGGCTTTGTCCTGGGCGAACTGGGCGGCCTGCCCGAGCCCGGCGAGATCATCCAGATCGATGGGGTGACCTTCAAGGTCGAAGAGATCGACAAGAACCGGATCGAAACGCTCCGGATCGAAACCAAATAAAGCTTAAAACATCCCGCGATACGGTCTCGGGATGTTTTTTTAGATGAAAGCGTGAGCTGATTGGGTATATTTTCTAAGGAAGCACACAAGGGAGGAATCATATGAAAGCTGACTCTAAATTTCGTCATCCAATGTTTATCATCGTATTGGGCGCCTTGTTCCTATACGAGCTGTGGGTGATCTTTCGCATCGTCCGGACGTATCTGAGCTTTGACTCACAGTGGTACAATCTGCCAAGCTCGATGCAGACGACGCTGATCGTGGCCATCGCAGCCAGTGCCCTCACCATCCTCGGTCTGATCCTGCTGTTTATGCTCAAGAAGGTCGGTCTGATCATTCTGTTGATCGGGATCGTATTGGGTCTCTACGGCTATCTGGGCGGCAGCATGAGCTTTGGCACCCGCATCATGCCGGTCGTAGAATCGGTCATCAAATTCCTGGCCGTCTGGTACGCCGTCAAGGCCGGACCGGATCACGAAGAGGCCATCGGACAGCTCGAATAATGGACACTCTGACAAAGGCGATCAGACTGGCGGCTAGGCTTCATGCCGGACAGGTCGATAAGGCCGATCAGCCCTATATCCTGCATCCGCTGCGCGTCATGCTGGCCCAGACCGATCCGACCGCTCAGGTGGTGGCTGTGTTGCACGATGTGATCGAAGACAGTGAGCTCAGCTTGGCTGAACTGGCCCGGGATTTTTCGACTGAGATTGTCTCGGCCGTCGATGCGCTCAGTCGGCGCGAGGGCGAGGACTATTCGACCTACCTGGACCGAGCCTTCGACAACCGGTTGGCCCGCTTGGTCAAACGGGCCGACCTCAATGATAATCTCAGCCGAGCCTATCACAGCGGCCTGATAAAGCCTGAGAAGATCAGACAGTATGAAGCAGCCCTCGACAAACTCAATGCACTGGAAGCAACAAAAGAACAGCCGTCTTAGATGGCTGTTACAGCGTGTGGACATAATCAGCAGTGATTTGTACATTTACTTCAGACATTTTTTCCTTCGATTATTTGAATAAAAGTTCGTCTTCAGCCATAAGCCTCCGCCGTCTTATCGTATCCTCAACCTTTTCGATTTCTTCTCTTGTGATCGATGAACCGTCACTTTGGCCCGGCGATACGACTCGGACAGGCTCCGGTGAGGTATTTTCCGATTGGAAGAGATAAGCGTCAGATTCTTTGATCGGCTCTATAGCGCTGGCAATGGCTTGAGTTTGGTCATTGATGGCTGTTATTTCTTTGCGGGCAGATAATCGGTGAGGGTCTCATGGGCGACGTCTTTGGGTTCAAACCGAAGCAGCCGAAACAGGCTCTGGAGGATAAAGCCGATCAATATGACGGCCATGATCGTACCGATCCCGACCATTCCGCCCAGCAGCCAGCCGATGACGAGCGCCGTGAACTCGATGCCTGAGCGGGCGATGCCGATCGGGACATTCAGTCGGCGGTTCAGGGCCACCATCAGCGTATCTCTCGGACCGGCGCCAAAGCCGCTGCCGATATAGAAATAGACGCCCAGCGCCAAGACGACCAGTCCCAAAAATAACAGCAGGACACTCCCGATAAGGTGACTCATCACCGGGATCAGACCGGTACTCATGATCAGATCGACAAACAGTCCGACCAGCAGCATATTGAGGATGGTGCCCAGCCCAAGCGGCTCCTTCAGCAACAGATCGATCAGCAGGATCATCAAGCCCACGCTGATACTGGCTTGACCGATCGTGAGGCCGATGGTTTGGGCTAAGCCGACGTGGAGCACATCCCAGGGAGCATAGCCGATATTTGCCTGGATCTGCATGACAATGCCCAGGCCATGAAGAAATAGTCCGAAAATCAGTTTGAGAAAACGAATCCAAAAGTGTTTTTTCACGGCAGCCTCCCTAGAGCCATTATAGCGGAAGCGACGACAAAAGATTGCACAATTATGTGAAAACCGTATAATGAAAACAAGAAGGGGGAAGTATGAAGACAAAACATCCGGCAAGCAGCAATTATCAAAAGCCGACGACGGTGTGTAAAAACTGTGCCACACCGCTGAATCAGACCGACCGCTACTGTCCGAGCTGCGGCTTTGATCAGCAGCGTTCGATCGCGCGTCAAACCAGTACCGGAAAAGCCACCCGCTTTATCGGGCCGATGGTGGGCCTATTTGCCTTTCTGCTCCTGATCGCGCTGGCGCTGGGGGCGACCTATTATTTCATCTCTCAGGCCAACAGTGACAAAGCCGTCCGAGACGAGAGCCTGGTCATCGTCGGCCGAAGCACCAATGAAACGATCGCCCGCCTAAAAGAAACCGATACCGAGCTGAGTGAGGACCAGTGGACCAGACTGAGAGAGCTCTTATCGCGCGACGACTATCGCGAACGGATGAGTGAAGCCCTGCGAGAGCTCCGCTCGGGTGATCTCGAGATCGCCCCCGGTGAGAAGACGCTGCGCTATATCCCGACACATCGGCTGAGCCTTCGGCCGGTCACGGTCGAGGTGCTCACGGCTGAGACGCCCTACCGGGTCGAGCTGGGGGAGGAGAGCCTCGATCTATCTGCCAATGACCGAGGGGAAGTGTCGCTGATGCCCGGCATCTATCAGGCCGTCTATCATACGGCGGATGGGCCGAGCCTGACCGAAGAGGTCGAGGTGTCTCATCACGCCAAGCGCTTCCAAAACGATCGGATCAGTCTCTACCCTCGAGCCGGAGCCGTATTGCCGACGATCCGCTCGATCTATCAAT
Organism: Tissierellia bacterium; assembly: GCA_012838225.1. Taxonomy (GTDB): domain Bacteria; phylum Bacillota; class Clostridia; order Peptostreptococcales; family Acidaminobacteraceae; genus DUPT01. Next base: position 1,005 of record DUPT01000001.1, on the reverse strand, counting down.
CGGGTCGGATCTTTATCGATGGCCAGGACTCGAACCTGAGCGTTCGAGATGTCGATCACCGGCCTGAACTGCTGGGGATCCACCCACCGGGCACCAAGTATCAGCTGAAGATCGATACCCCAATGGGTCAGGTGGTGACCAATGAGGTCGAACAGGCCGAAGGGCCGATCAGCTTCGAGCTCGTCAATGGCTTGGTACTGGCCAGAGCCCAGCCGGAGGATATCGTGTTCGTAAACGGTGAAAATGTCGGGAGCTATCGCGACTTCGCTGATTGCGATTATGTTGTCGGACCGATCGAGCTTGGGACCGATGTCGTCCGATTGCAGGGCGAGGGCACCGAGCAGACGCCGTTTGAGCAGTCCCTGACTGAGAGCCTGGGCGGAAAAGAAGTGGCGCTCGAATTGACGGAGGAGCTCAAAGGCACCTTGATGAATGCCACCCGACGCTTTGTCAGTGATTCCTATGAATCACTCAAGCAAAAGTCGATGGAGCCCTACAGCAATATCCAGCCCGGTTCGCCCATCGAAGAACGGTTGAACCAAGCGCTCGAGGAGTTCAAGCAGGGCGATGGCAGCCTTGACTATGAGCCGTTTGCCATTCGCTTTAGCAATGACTCGTTTCGGGTCTATGCTCAAGATGGCCGGGCCTATGCCGAGTTTATCGAGAGCTACTATATCAAATACATCGAGACCGATTATCAGAATCATACCAGCTGGCACAAGAAAATGATCTATGATCAGGCCCAGGACAAATGGCTGTTCTATGATGAAGAGCTGCTGTATGATTATGTCATTCCCGAAGACAATACCTTGGTCTATATCCAATAGAAAAAACGCCCCGCGGGCAATGTCATTAAGTTAGTAGAACCAGAAAATCAGAGATCTGAAATCAGGTCTCTGCTTTTTTTTACTTCCATCCATGAATAAAATATATTATATATATTTACAATAAATAGTTGACAAGTTATCAAAAATATGACGCGACTCGTCTTACATACATCTTTTT
>DUPT01000010.1 GCA_012838225.1 Tissierellia bacterium | reverse complement strand
GACTTCTTTGCCTTCGTCCGGGTTTTGGGTGATGATGGACTTGATTTCTTCAATGGTTTGAGCATTGGTTTCGATTCTCATTGGCTCTCCTTTCATTACCCAGCTATTATATCACACTTATTGGCATATGACATTTACTTATTTTCAGTCATCGTATCAAAAAGACCTATCCTTTAGGTAAAAGAAAACTGCCCCTTCAGGCAGTTATTCGACATCCTCAACGATTGCCTCCAGCGGCGTCTCCAAAAGGGACGGATCATCCAGATACTGTTTGACCAGCCGAAAGGAGTTGGCGATATAGAGTCCATCGCTCAGCCTCTCATCGAGCGTATAGCCGATCTCGATGCAGTTTCGGACGACGACCTCATCATTTTCGACGATCGCCATCTTCTCAGCCTTACCGACGGCCACAAACACGCCGCAGGTGCCGACATTATACAGATGGTGATACACAAACTGAGCCCGAATGCTTCTCAGATGCGAGAAGAACAGGCTGGCATGAAACGGACTGACATCGATCACACTGCCCGGCACCAGGTTCATCCGGTCCATCCAAAGCAACAGACCCACCAGACCCTTTTTGATGACGCCCGGCATTTTGAGGATCAGATTGACTAAGCGATCGACATTGGGGGAATCCTCGTCCTGTGAGAGGGCGTTGGCGATCGTCCGATCGACGATCTCGGCCACCTCATAGATCGACTCGGTGCCGACAAAATTGAACTTGACCGTCGTCTCGGCCGCCGTATCGACCAGCCGGCGTTTGACCGCCATCGAGATCGTGATGCCGTGACGGGCATAGTACTGGTTGTTGATGATGAAGCGGTTGAGCTTGGGTCGCTGAGCCAGGACACGAGTGTAGATAGCGATAAATAAATGCAGAAAATTGATATTGTGTCCCTGCGCCCGTTGGCCGGCCAAATAGTCTTCGATCGGATCGATCGTCACTCGTTCCTTGGCAAAGATCTGAGAATCGGTCCGACGGTTCATCACATAGGGAAAGATCTTGATGAACGGATCCATGTTTTTGATCTTGCGGCCTTCTTTGCGTCGCATAACACTCCTTTCTCGTTGTTAACATTTTCTTAATGAATGATTACCAATTGATTGTAACATAACGACCCTCATTAAAAAAGACCGTTTCTCATTAGAGAACGGTCTCGACGCCATTATGTATCAGGATGAGATCACGGTAGATCGGCCGGATCCTTTCGCGATCATCATCGCGGTGATGATGACCAAAGAACCAGCGCTTCCACAGCTCCGGTCGATGATAGACCTCATCCAGAGCAAACCCGGGATGGATGATATCCTCCGCCCTTAGACCCAGCAGCGCATAGTACATCGGCTTTGGTCCGCCGATCGGATAGCCCCAGTATTTCATGATGAACTCACGCGGCCCATCATGCGTGATGACATAGTCGACCCCGCCGGAGTCCTTTAGCTGGCTGATGGCGGCCCGTGAATCGCCTATTTGAGCGATCTCCTGCTTCCAGATGGTCTTGCCCGGCGTCCGGTACAAAAAATCGACCGAATAGCCTCCACTATAAAACCAGAACCGGTCCTGACCGATCGTCACGATCTCTCCCAGCAGCGGTGCGAACAGATTGGGGCCGAGCTGATAACCGGTGGCACCGTTTTGGCAGACGATCGGCTGACGCTCGATCCAATCATAGTTTTCATGATTGCCCAGACAAATAAAGACCTGATTCGGCACCCGGCGCCAAAACTGCAGCGCTTCATCCTGCTCATCACCACTCCAGGGCGCTCCAAAATCTCCGCAGTGGATGATCACATCCTCCGGATCCAACCGACCGAGCACCTCCGGAGTCACTCGGTCCAAATCGATCAAACCATGGGTGTCACCAATGATCAAATATTTCATCTTTCACCCCCACACAAACGATTAGCGAAAAAGTGAAAAGTTTAACTTCTGTTTTTAGTATAACCGAAATAGCGGATTATTGTAAGTCTTGGCACCTAAGATGATATAATCAAAGATGATTTCGGGTAAGATTTACCTAGGAAGGTGTACCATGCAAAAAACAAAAACCGCATTGGCAGAAGCCCTGTCAAAAACCATTAATGACTCGATCCGGATCGCTTTGGAAAACAAAGACTATCAGCGAGTCAAAGAACAGCTCGAAAATACCCTGAAAAACCCACCGGTGGCTGCCCAGCGCCAGGTCACAAAGCCCAAAAAAGACTTGACCCGGGCCGGCAAGTACCGCTATAAAGTCATCATTCCTCCCGGTAAGACCAAGAGCTTCATGCAGCGCATGGTTGGTTTGTTTGCCGGTATTCCGTTGTTTATAGCCACCATTGCCACCGTGGCAGAATTCCTACCGCAGGGACGCTACAACCCACTGATGGCTTGGATGGCCGCCCTGCTGCCGCTGACTGCCGGTGCCTGGTGGATCTATTATAAGGGGCGAAAACTGGCCAAGGCCAGGACCGATTATCGCTCGGTCGCCATGACGCTATCGAACAATGCCCGCACCACCCTCGATGAAGTCGCCCTGGCGCTCAATCGACCGAAGAAACAAGCCATCAAAACCCTGCGCTATATGATCGAACAGGGCTTTTTCCATAATGCCTATATCGATGAACCTCAAAACATGTTCGTCGTCGGCCGTGACAATATCGCTGAGTACCGCGAGAGCGGCCGGGTCCAACAAAAACAACAAGAACAGCTCGATATCGCCCGCAGCATGCCGGGCTCACCCGAAGCCATCATGATCGAAGGCGAACAATACCTCAGACAGATCCGCCGAGCCAATGACATCATCCCCGACCCTGTCGTATCCGACAAGCTGGCCCGACTCGAGACCATCTCGGCCAATATCTTTCGCCGGGTATCGACTAATCCGGCCCGGTTGCCCGAGATCAGACGCTATATGAACTACTACCTGCCCACCACCGTCAAGCTCGTCGAGGCCTATGCCGAAGCCGATGCCCACTCGGTCCGGGGAGAGCATATCGATGGCACCAAGCAACAGATCTCCGATTCACTCGACTTGATCAACGGCGCCTTCGCTAAACTGCTGGACCAACTCTACGCCCGCGACTCCATGACCATCGGCAGTGAGATCACCGCCATGGAGCAAATGCTGCGAGGCGACGGTCTGGCCGGTGATGATATCTATGACGATTAATCTATCCCCTCAGGAGCTCCAACAAGCCAATAGCTACGCTGAAAAGATCGACCTAAATAATAATGCCGTCATCATGCAATACGCCGCCCCGGTCCAAAAGCGCATCACCGCCTTTTCGGCCCAGGCGCTTGAGATCGCCGCCGGCAATGCTTCGACAGAAGCCGTCTCGATCATCAACCAGCTCATCGAAAAGATCACGGCCTTTGCCGAGCCCCGCAAGGGCTTTCTCGGACTCAGCCGTAAAACGAGTGAGGACTGGCGCGAGGAATACCACAGCATCTCCGATGATATCAAGCAGCTCTCCCTCCAGCTCGAATCACTTCAGTTCCAGCTGTATAAGGATATGGGACTGTATCAGCAGATGACTCAGCGAAACCGGAGCGCCAGACAAGAACTCATGCTCTATCTTCAGGCCGGAAAGACCCGTTTGGAGACTGCTCAAAAGCTTGAGCTTCCCATGATGGAGGCCAGATACAACGACTCTCTTGCCCCGCAGGATCAGCTTCGACTGACCGGCTATCAAGGCCAGGTCGCGCAGTTTCAAAAGCGACTGCAGGACCTTCAGGTGACAAAGATCATCTCGGATCAGTTTGAGGCGCAGCTCGACTTGATGTATCAAACCGCCCATAGCCTGAGTGAAAAGCTTCAGACCACGATCACTCACACCATCCCGCTGTGGCAAAACCAGGTATCGATCGCCCTAGGACTCGACCGGATCAAGCAGGCTCGCCAAGTCGATCAGGCCATGCACCAGATCGAACTGAGTGATCCGGCCGAGCGGATCGCCAAGCTAAGCGATGAGCTCCTCCAAGATATGGACCATAAAAAGACCGAGCTCACCGAGCTCAGTCCAACGGATGATTAGCGCCGCGAGCGCTTTTTTTTATTTCGTCAATTCATCAAAGATCGACTGGACCGTCGTGATCCGATCGATCCGCCAGGCATTGGCTCCGCAAAAGATCAGTCCCTGATCGATCTCGCCCTTGACCGAGCGCATCAGCGCCTCCGAGATACAATAGGGCGTCGTTTTCGGATCACACGGCGCCAAACACCGCGTGCAGCGCGTCACCGGGATCCGCCCCTGCTCCCCCGCTACGACAAAGTCATTTCGGATGGCTCGCCCCGGCATACCGACCGGGCTCTGGATGATACGCACATCCTCCGGCTCCGCCTTGACATAGGCCTGTTTAAAGGCCTCATCGGCATCGCACTCGGCCGTAGCCACAAACCGAGTCCCAAGCTGGACACCATCGGCCCCGGCCGCCAGGACCTCAGCCACATCTTTTTGATCGAAGATCCCACCGGCCGCTATGATCGGGATCCTTCGTCCGATCTTATCTTCCCACTCCTTTAGCGTCTGCTTGACTCCACGGACAAGCTCACTTAGGGTCTCCGCCACACCTCCGAGCAGCTCGTCTTTAGAAAAGCCCAGATGACCGCCGGCCAGCGGTCCCTCCACTACCAACAGATCCGGCAGACGATCGCTCGAGCGTGACCAGGAGCGACAGATCAAGCCGGCGGCCCGAGCGGATGAAACGATCGGGGCCAATAGGACATCGGGATCGGTGACCAGCTTTGGCAGATTGAGCGGCAGTCCGGCTCCCGAGACGATCATATCGATCCCGGAGCTGACAGCCTGCTTGACCATATCCTCATAGTGATTCATCGCCACCATCAGGTTGATGGCGATCACTCCCCCGCCGGCCAGCTGTCTGGCCCGCCGGATCTGGTGATCCATCGCCCGAAGATTGGCTGCCATCGGATCCTGATAGAAATCCGGTTCGCGATAGCCCATATAGACACCCGAGAGGGTTCCCACCCCACCGGCGGCCGCGACGGCTCCGGCCAGATTTGCCAGCGACACCCCGACACCCATCCCGCCCTGAAAGATCGGGATGCGGATAGTGCGGTGGCCGATCGTGATTGGTTGTAGTTGCTTCACAGTTACCTCTTTTCGCTTCAATAGGCTTATTATAGCATGTCAACAATCAAGAGCGTGATTCGTTATTTCGGCCCGATCCGATAGAGGCGTCCGCTATCGGTAATAGCATAGATCGCTCCATCCGCTCCGGCTAACACATCGCGAAACCGCTCTCCCTCAGCTTCAAGCAGCCGCTCCTCGGCCACCACTCGCCGATCCTCGATCACAAGCCGAGCGATATGTCCGCCGCGAAGTCCACCGATAAACAGATCGTTTTGCCACTCCCGAATCAGATCGTGGTCATAGAAGCTCATGCCTGATGGCGCCAGGACCGGATCCCAGTAGTAGACGGGTTGCTCGGTCCCCTCCTGCACTGTCAAGCCCTCCAGGACCTTGTCCCCCGAATACTCGATCCCATAGCTGACCAGCGGCCATCCGTAGTTCTTGCCGGGCAGGATGAGGTTGAGCTCATCGCCGCCGCGAGGCCCCATCTCCGAGATCCATAGATCGCCGGTTGCCGGATGGATTGCCATCCCTTGGATATTGCGGTGGCCATAGGAATAGATTTCGGGCAGCGCGTCCTCATGATCCGAAAAATAGTCGGCCACCGGCTCTCCCTCGGCGTCGATATGGAGGATCTTACCGTAGCCGTTATCAAGGGTTTGAGCGTTCATACGCGTATCAAACGATTGACGATCGCCCGTCGAAACAAACAGCGTCCCATCGTCTGAAAAAACCAACCGGCTGCCATAGTGGGCGGACCCGTGATAAAATGGTAGAGCCCGGTAGATCACCTGAAAGTCCTCGATCACTGTTTCATCCTCAGACCACCGACCATAGCCTACGGCCGTGACCGAGCCCTCATCGCCTAGCTCAGCCAGCGTAAAATACAATCGACGCGACTCTTCAAAATCAGGCGCCAGCGCGATATCGAGTAGGCCCCCTTGTCCGGCAGAGTTTATCGCCGGGAAGCCGTCGATCGCCTCCGATACGCTGCCATCAGCTTTAACCACCCGCACTACACCGGCCTTCTCAGTCACGATGATCCGACCATCGGGCAGCTCGGCCATCCCCCAAGGGGAATCAAGTCCGTCAGTCAGAACCCTCACCTCCAAAGCCGTCTCGGTCGCTACGGCGCCGACCCTGGTCTGACCCGAAAAGGCCGGCGGATAGTCCGCCTCGGGTGGTCTGGTCTCGACCGGAGGCAAACCGGTCCGATCCGTCTCCGTTGTCTCAGCTTCTGCTAGGGATCGATCGGTGGCGTCGGTCTCCAAGGGCATCTCCGGTGTCGCCGGTGCCTCGCCAGCACAAGCACTGACGAGCAATACGACCAGCAGCCACATTAGGCTCAGTTTTGTCATATCGGCCTCCTTGTCGGGTTCTTACCCGCTTTTCCCTATGAAAAAAGAGCTGGCTGCTTTGAGCTAGCTCTCGTCTTTTAGCATCTCGACCAATCGGCCCGCCTTTAAGGCCTGTTCGATCCGATCGACTCCCCAGGGATCGAGGTGGATAAAGGCGATGTATTCACCATCCTTCATCCCGATGATAGCCTCTCCGTCTTGTGAACCGGCAAAGTCACAATAGACCCGGTCACAAAAGAGGCTCATAGCGGCCATCGCCGCCTTTTTGGCCGCCTTACGCCGCCGTTTATAGCGGCCGGCCTGTTTCTTTGGGATCAGGTAGGCGTCGACCTTTTCAAAGCCCTTATACTTTCTCATGTTCGGCCTCCTTTAGGCGGTAGTGAGTGATTTGATAGATAATCAGTCCGACAAAAACGATCGTCACCAACGAGCCGCCCTCGATGCCGTAGTCCAGACCGCTCAGCATCGTGGCCTTAAGCTCTGTCTCTACGAGCAGTCTCCCAAAATCAAAGCCGCTGATCGTCATCCCCAGAAGCGCCAGACTGAAATTCCAGGTGAAGTGAAAGCCCAGAGCAAAGCGCAGGCTGTTCGTCCGATGAGTCATCAGTGCCAAGTAGATCCCGACCAAGGTCGTATTGACGATCGATAATCCGGTGTGTCCGGGATTCGCCAGGTGCAACAGCCCAAACAAAAGCGATGTCAGTAGGATCCCAACCAACCGGATCCTTGGCGGAAACTGATGCTGAAGGACTCCCCGGGTCAACATCTCCTCAGCCCAGGAGACACTGAGAAAAAAGAGGAGGTGATAAAAAAGCGTCCTCGAAGGCTCAAAACCCTGAAATATCAGATCACCCCGAAGGTAGAAGAACCAGGCGATCAGGCCCACCAGCCCACTGCCGACCACCATCCCCCGAAGCAGATCCCACCGCCTGCCCGGACCTAAAAAAGGCTCGGCCGCCTCGCCCGACACCAAACGGTACGTCAGGTAGAGTCCCAGCCCGATCAGGCCATTGATCACAAAATCGATCACCTCATCACTGCCCCCACCTCGCCCAAGCAGAGCATAGATCGGTCGTGGGATCAGGATCTCTCCCATCCCGCTGATCAGGATATAGACCACAAATAGACTAAAGATCCCCAAAATCCAGTGGATCCGATGGCGTGACTTCATAGTGCCCCCTTTGTACTACCTTGTTTCTTTATCTACTCTAACAGGTTTGGCTCACAATCACCTTACGCTCACCTGACATTTTTCTTAAGACGACGCTACTTGACCGATCAGCTCGCCAACGATCGCTTGAAGCTCAGGCACGACCTCGTCTTCAAACCATGGATTCCTCCGATGCCAGCGAAAGTTCAGCGGCGAGGGGTGAACGATCGGAAAAAGCCTGGGCAGATAGTCCTGATAGTGTCGGACATTCTCGGTCAGCGTCGGGCGACTCTGCTTTCCCAGGTAGTAGGTTTGAGCCGACTGTCCCGCCAGGATAAACAGCCGGATCTTTGGCATCAGTGCCAACAGCCTGGGATGCCATTTGGCGGCAAAGCCCTTGCGAGGTGGATTATCACCCGTCCGGGCCTTTCCGGGATAGAAAAAATCCATCGGCAACTGTGCAAACAGCGACGAATCATAGAACTGATCCGCTGTCACACCGAGCCATGTCCGCAACCGATCGCCGCTACTGTCCTGCCATGCCCGGCCGGCCTGCTGGGTCTTTCGTCCGGGGGCTTGCCCAACAATCAAGATTCTGGCCGAGGCATGAGCGACGTAGAGCGGCTGATAGCCCTTCTCAACCAATTCCCGGTTTTCCGGGTCAGTCAGGATCTCCCGGTTGATCTTATGAAACGTATCCTTCATGATCAAAACCTCCTATTATTATCGATCATACCATGCCTAGCCTGAGGCCGGTCCGATATTTGGGTATCAAGCAAATAGTCCAAAGCCCAAAGGAGGTCCAGATGGCATTGACAGACAAAAGATGTGTCCCGTGCGAAATCGGAGCCGATCCGCTATCACCGGAGTTGATCGAGGACTATTTGACAGACTTGAGTGACGGCTGGCAGGTGATCGAAGGAAAGAAGCTCCAAAAGAGCTACCGGTTCAAAGACTTTCAAACCGCCCTTGATTTTGTCGTTCAGGTCGGAGCCCTAGCCGAAGCCGAGGGCCATCATCCCGATATCCGACTGGCCTGGGGCCGAGTCGTGCTTGAGCTTATGACACACAAGATCAAGGGACTGCACGACAATGACTTTATCCTGGCCGCCAAGATCGATCAGATCAGAGACTAAGCAGGAGGCATTATGAAAACCTATCGAAAAGAACTGACCTATCACGTCCCGACCCGTCGGGCCATCATCAATGTCACCCGGGAAGTCCAAGCCGCCATCGATGAGAGCGGCATCAAAGAAGGCCTGGTGCTGATCAATCCCATGCATATCACCGCCAGCGTCTTTATCAATGACCACGAGTCGGGCCTGCATAGTGATTATGAGAAATGGCTCGAGAAGCTGGCTCCGGAAAAGCCCTACAGCCAATACGCCCATAATGGCTACGAAGACAATGCCGATGCCCACTTAAAGCGAAGCCTCATGGGACGAGAATCCGTCTGTGCCATCACCGACGGCCGGCTTGACTTTGGCACCTGGGAGCAGCTATTCTACTACGAGTTCGACGGCAAACGAGACAAACGAGTCCTGATAAAAATCATTGGTGAGTAGTGCGGTCGATCGACTAAGAAAAAAGAGACGGTTCGGTGTATTAGAAGACGAGACCTTGAACCAAGCAGAGAATTCTCTGAGTGTTAGCTCAAAAGGATGGCTTCGGCTGTCCTTTTTTAGTGCCTAATGCCATGAGTGGCGTATAGACCATCCCTCGGGGACTGAACTCACTTTGGTAGAGATAGATGCCGGGGATCTGTCCCCAAGACGAAAGGATCGGCAACGTCGGGATAGTTTTCTGACCGGACTTTAGCTCGCAGCGTCTGGCCAGTGTGACATGAGTCAGCCAGTCCTTGGTCTCTGCTCGACATCCCACAGCGACCAGAGTCTGCTCGATGGACGCCACCAACTGCCTAAGCTCCGGGGTGGTCGTCAGTTGGGCAAATACCAGCATCGCCGCCTGCCTCCAAAAGAAGTCATAGCCGGTGATCCGGCAGCGGTAGTCGGCCAAGCCTTCGAGCGGTAGCTCCGCCAGCTTCTGCTTGATCCGCTCCAGCCCGGACTCATCGACCTCTCCGATAAAGCGAAGCGTCAGATGTAGGTTTTGGGCCTTTGTCAGAGAGCACCGCTTCGCCGCTCCGGCCAGGATAGACTGGGCTTTTACCAGTGTTTGGACTTGGGACGCCGGCAGCTCGGCGGCAATGAAGAGTCGTGTCATCCGTTACTCCTTTGTCATCTCGATCCGCCGGATCAGGCGACTCGATAGCGCCTGCCAGCTGTGGCGTCTGATCTGTTCAAACGGAAAAGTCTGCTTGTCACACCCGGTGCGGATCCGTCTGATCTGACCAAGCAGCGCCTCAGCCAATCGGTCGACATAGTCTCGTCTGGACTCGGCCACGATCCGGTCCAGATCGATCAGCTCCGGCAGCTCGACCCAGCGGATGATCGGATGACTCGCCAGATCCTCGCCCAGAAGCTCAGCCAGCCCCGGCAACCGGTTGGACACCAGGTGAAGCCCCGAGGCCAAGGCCTCGAGCGCGATCAGCCCGAGTCCCTCGTAGTAGCTGGGAAAGACGAACAGAACCGACTGGCGCAGATGACCGGCCAGCTGAGTCTGTGTCTCGACATCAAAGAGATGGATGGTCGGATCATCCCCAGACAACTGTTTGATCCTCGTCTTGGCATCACCGCTCACCCGACCGACCAGGTGGAGCTCGAGCTCCGGGATGCTTCGTCTGGCCAAAGCATAGGCCTCGACCAACTCAAAGGTCCCCTTGGCATCGGTGATCTTGCCGGCATAGATCAAACGGATCGGGCGACCGGGTCGCATCTGGCTGTCACCGGGATAGAACACCGCCGGATCATAGGCTCCGCCAAAGACCTCGATCCGCTCGGGCGGGATCTGATAGATCTCCTCCAGCGCCGGCCGATCGGCCTGACTGAGTGAGAGTACCAGATCCAATGTCTCGAGGCTTCCGACATGCTCTCGCCACAGCCGAGGGTTCTGCTTCGCCTGACGGATATCGGTCCCATGCGACACGCCGATAAGATAAGTCTGAGGAAACACCTCCCGGACCAAAGCACATAGCAGCCACAGATGGTGACAGATGATGACATCGGGCTTAAACAGACGTTTGGCCTGCAGCAGCTGCTGACGAAAGCCGCTTTGCCACTGTTCGATCATCGGCGGACTCATCTCGTGATAGATCGTCGAGCGATACGGCATGACATCACTCATCCCGGCGATGGGAAAAGGTAATTCATCGGTCTCAAAGTAGACCGGATACGTCTGAAAAAGCTCCGGCCAATCGACCGTGTGATTGCTGTTTAGGCCATAGAGGCCGGCTTGTTTCCAGTCGGTTTGGCGAGAGAACTGATGGATCAGATTGCGGTAGTAGATGCCGCTGCCGGTTCGAGTCGGGAGCTGTGCCAGGCAATGAAGTATGTTCAAGTGAGACCTTCCTTTGTCGTTTGTTTCAGTATAGCAGTCATTACCGGCTATATAAAGAGACAGACCCCGATGGATCTGTCTCCGAACTTAGCTCGTCAGTTTTTGCTTAAAAGCAAGCACATCCTTTGTCACCTGGGCGACATTCTCCACCTGCAACACGACGAGATCCCCGGCTTCGGCCATGCCCAGGGCCAGCTCGGTCGCCTGTTTTTCCCGGAGCTCGATGTGGACATTCTCCGGTGCCACCCCTCGGCTGACGATGGCTTGCTTGATGATTTCCGGCGTCTCCCCCGGCACTCTTCCGCGAGGCGACGGATCGGTCAGGATGAAGACATCGCCCGGTACCGCACTTGCCAGCCCGAAGGTGTAGATGGCTTCATCACTTCGATCACCCACTCCGGCCGCCATGCGGATGATCCGCTTCGCCTTCATCTGCTTGAGAAATTCCGCCAGACTCTTCAGGGCGGCTTCATTGTGCCCATAATCGATCAATACCTTAAAAGATCCCAGATCGATCAGATTCATCCGACCGGCTGATTGCTCAGGCGAGGGATGAAAGCTTCGTAGGCCTCGGCGAATCGTCTCGATATCAGCTCCCAGGGCCGTGGCCGACGCGACGGCCGCCAAGACATTTTCCGTATTGAACATCGCCCGACCGGAAAAGGTGATGGGGATATCCGACACGGCCAGGACTCTTTCATTTCCTTCCGGTCGCTGGATCACCACCTGATCGTCAAGCAGGGTGACATTCATCAGCCCCCGCTCCAGATTTTCAAGCAGACGAGGCTGTTCGGGATCCTTTGAAAACAGGAGTCGCTTCGCTCGGGAGCGCTCCATCACCTGCTCCGTCTGCGGATCATCGACATTAAAGACCGCCCAACCGTCTCGGCGGACGGTTTCGGTGACGGTCGATTTGACGCGGGCCAATTGCTCGACGGTATCGATCCCGCCCAGCCCGAGATGATCGGCCGTGACATTTAGGAGCACTCCGACATCACACTTGTGAAAGCCGAGGCCCCGGCGCAGGATCCCTCCTCGGGCGACCTCCAACACCGCCAGATCGATCGTCGGATCGCGTAGGATGGTCTGAGCGGCCACCGGACCGCTATAATCGCCCCGGAGGATGATCGTCTCACCGATCTTTACGCCATCAGTCGTGGCCATCCCGACGTGATAGCCGGCACTCGCCATGATATGAGCGATCAAGCGAGTGGTCGTCGTTTTTCCATTGGTGCCCGTGACGGCACAGATCGGGACCGAGTGAGGCCGTCCCTTTGGAAACAGCATATCGACTACCGGTGCCGCCACATTGACGCTCTCTCCGCTACAGGGGCTCAGATGCATCCGAAAGCCCGGTCCGGCATTGACCTCGACTACACCGGCCGAGCCGGCTTCCAGCGGCCGATCGATCGCCGGAGCGATCAAATCGATCCCCATGACATTGAGACCGATCAAGCGAGAGATCCGTTCAGCCATGTCCCTAATCGTCGGGTGGACATGATCCGTCACCGCTATGGCGGTACCGCCGGAGCTTAGATTGGCCGTCTGCTTGACATAGACGATCTCACCCTCCGCCGGAATATCGTATTGGTTTTTTCCCTGAAGCTTGAGCACCGCGTCGGATTCACTGTCCCAGCTGATCCTGGTCAGGATCTTCTCATGACCCTCTCCCCGGTGGGGATGACGATTGATCTCATCGACGAGCTCTTCGATGCTCGATCGGCCATCACCGACCACATGAGCCGGCTTTCGCAGGGCGGCTGCCACCAAGCGGTGATCGATCACCAGCAGTCGGTAGTCAAAGCCGACCAGGTATCGTTCGATCACGACCCGTCGGCTGATCTGAGCGGCTTTATCGAACGCTTCGATCAGCTCCTCCACTCTTGAAAGATTGGCGCTGATGCCACGGCCGTGGTTGCCGTTGATCGGTTTGATCACCACCGGATAGCCGAGCCTCTCAGCTGCTTCGATCGCTTCATCGATCGATGAAACGACTTGTCCCCGGGGCACAGGGATCCCGTGGTCCTCCAGGATCTGTTTGGTCCAGCCCTTGCTGGCGGCGATCTCTGTCCCCAGGGCCGAGGTATCATCCATCAAGGTGGCTACGATCCGGCGCTGATACTTGCCCTGCCCAAGCTGGACATAGCTGTGTTCATTAAGCCTCAGATGTGGAATACCGCGCCGTTTGGCTTCGGTCACGATCGACTGAGTCGAGGGACCGAGCCTGGTGGCGGCATCTCGGCGGTGGAGCTCAGCCACCAGCGGGGTGATGTCGGTCGTTTGTCCTCGGTAGAGATCTTGGACGATCCCAAGTGCCATCTCACCGGCTAAGAGACCGACGGCTTCATTTTTATACCGGTAGACCACATGGTAGACTCCCGGCTCCTTTTGGGTAATCGTTTTTCCGTAGGTGACATCGTGACCGATCAGCTGTTGCAGCTCGATCGCCACATGCTCGATCACATGACCGGCCCAGGTGCCTCTTTCAATGCGCTGAAAAAAACCACCTCGAACACCCGGACTACAGGTATGTTCATACAGCGATGGCATGGTTTGTTCTAGCATCTGACGAAAGCCTGGCACCGTATCGGTCGGATGCTCCTCCACTCGACCCAGGTCGAGCTCCATAAGTATAACGGGCAATTGATGGTAGTAATTTGGTCCGCGCAAAGCTCTGATTTGGCGGATCGTTATGTCATTTGTCGTCTTCATTTGTCATCTCTCTAATTGTCGCATCAAACAGTTGTCACATTCCTCCAAGAAAGAAAAAAGCTGGTTGGCTTTATGGAAAAGTGAAAAGCCGAAAAATAACACCTGGCCTATTCCCAGCAGGCTAGGGATCAGTCCCGTATATATTACCCAATTTCGACGATTTCAGTCCGCCCCCGAGCGCAGTCCGGCCGAGGTCCTAGATAAAGATCCGGAGCATAAAGCTTCCGGCGATGCCAAAGCTCAGACTGAGCAGTGTCCCCAGCAGATAGTATTCGGCAAAGGCCTGATCATCGAGCTGGCGAAACCGGGCCAGCGTCTTAAAGGTCGCTAACAGAGCCAGGCTGGCGATGCTTCCGCTAAGTAAAAAGAATGCGATCAGTCCCCGTTCAAGATAGCCGATATAGCGACCGATGGCCGGCCTTGACGTTTGAAGCAGCCCCGGTTCGATCTCTCGCAACCGTAGATCCTCGAGCAGGCATCCGATCAGGATCCCGGCACTCCAGAGCGTAAAGACGATGGTTATCAGGATCCCAAGCACCCTATCGGTCGGGCTTAGGAGCAGCCACCGGATCGGTTGGACCAGAAGAGCCAGGACAAAGATAAGGCTCAGGTGAAGGGCCTGATCGAATAAAAACACGACCGTCTCACCGCGAGGTAGCAGCGCCTTTAATCGCTGCTTCCCCATATCCAATAGGACATGGCCCAAGCTCAATAGCACCAGACTAAGCATGTTCAACACTATCAATTGTCCACATAAAGCCAACAGGATCACACCCACGACCAGATGGATGAGGCCGTGATGGATCATGGCCAAGCGTTCACCGGTCCGCTTGCGAGCGACCAATCGATCGGTCTGCAGGACAAAATCCGTCAGCAGATGGGTTAGGATAAAAATCAGAAGTAGCGTCATCTCACAACCTCGCTGTCAAAATAATCGATCCATGCCTGCTCCATTTCAGTCAACAGCTTATAGTCCGCTCGGTGAAGGTGTTTACTGAAATTGACCTCCGCATGCTTACCGCCGGCCGATCGAAACAGCTTATCGGCATACCAGGCATTGGTTCGATCAGGATAGAAATACTTCAGATCGCTGGCTTGCTGCTGGAGAGCAGTCCGCTCAAGCATGCGAGAAATGATGGCATGGAGCGTCAGCAGATGGTAGTGGTTGATGATCGCTCGATCGGACACGATCAGATTGTAGCGAAACGATCCCCGGTTGATCTCAGATAGCAGCTCCGTCTCCGGTTGCGTCTTTAGAGCCAGCAACGCATCGCTGGCATAATAGATGGCTGATCCTTCGACCCCTTCACTGCCTCTTTCGACATGTTCGATCTGACCACGACCGATGCCGAGATAGACGGCCTGATCGGTCTCTAACGAATAGGCTAGGATCCGGCGGACACAGTGCCAGGCCCGATCCATCGAATCGAGCACCATAAACACCTCATCCCCGGCCCGTCTGATCGGTTCGATCAGAAAGCTGAGTTCATATCTTGTCAGTTGATCGATCAAGCCCTCGATCCACTCATGATAGGAGCCGCTTCTTGAATCAACGATATCGAGCTTTAGACAAATAGCCGGCATATTTACCCCCTTTTAAGGTATTACCATCATATTACCCTATTGCGAGGTATTAATCAACAAAAAAAGATAGCCGAAGCTATCTGACATTAGGATCAGGCACAAAGCCCTTGTATTCCGGTCCATCGGTCTCCAACCGACCGATCTGATCGAGCTCAAACCGGTCGTACTCTGTCTGATCGACCTTGTATTCCCAGACCCGACCATCACCGGTCCGAAAGCGCAGGACATAGAGCGGTGATTCATCAGACCATTTATCGATCAGCTGAGCTTTGAGCGCTTGGCGATTCGACACCGCTGTCCGGCCCTTCATAAGAAACCAAACAGCACTAAAGACGCCGACACCGATCACCAAGTAGAGTAAAAGCTTCGGTAGGCCGAGTCCATCAGAAGTTGTCAACAGTCCGAGCATTTCTTCCCCCCTCATTTCTCATCATGAATTATTCACTCTGTGAGTCTTATACCCCATAACCAAGCCGACTTATACAGTACCTTGTTCTAGGGTATTTTAGGCGAATTACCTGCTTTAGAAGTAGATGGTCTCCTCAGACCCCGATAGATCACACAGCTGAGAAACACCAGCCCGATATAGCCGATGATCGGATAGAAGGTGCTGATCAATTGGCCAAACGGAAACAGGCTGATGATATACCCCAGGATCATGATGCTAGCGGCAACGATGATCTCCCCTCGGCGATCTAGCCGACTGAAGCGAGAACAGATCGACCACATGATCACCGCACTCGATGAGAAGATGCCAAGTGTCAAGACGATGGCAAACACAGCTCCTAGCACCGTCGAGATCCGACCGGCCAGGTAGAGCACCGGGATATCGAGGGCCGCCGTCACATTGCCATGGAGCAAAATAGCCGTATTGACCACCGCCACGGATAGCATCAGACAGCCGGCTCCCAGAAACGCCCCTACTCGGACCTCTCGGTACGTTACTCCCGCCATGCCAAGCCGGGTGATAAAGGTGCTTCCGGGGAACAGATTTAGACCCAGATAGAGTAGACCACTGATGCACCAGTGAGCTGAGGTCTGCTTTGAACGAAGGGCTGCTGCATAGGTCGAAATCTCAGAAAACCGGCTGAAATCCCGGAGGATCGTGATCAAGCCGACGACTAATGAAAAGCCGATGATCATCGGACCGAGTGACGAGACGATCTTGATCAATCGATCAAAGCCGCTTAGATAGGCGGTCAGGATGAGCAGTGCCATAATGGCCGAGCCCAAGGGCTTACTGAAGCCGAAGTACTCCTCGATGGTCGCGCCGGCTCCGGATAAAAGCACCGGTAGCAGTAGAAGCAAGATGCCGGTCGAAGCCAGGTTATAGAAACGGCCAAGCTTTGGGCCGCAATAAAATGTATAGTGATTGAAGTGACGGAGGGCTCGGTGATCATAGCCGGTCTGCATCAACAGATAGCCGATCAAAACAAACCCGACCAGATTGATAGCGACCACAAAGAAGCTTTGATAGCCGTAGCTGGTAAAAAACTGAAGCACTTCTTGCCCGGTAGCAAAGCCGGAACCGATGATCCAAGCCACAAACGCCCCGGCCATCGATAAACTGTTTCTGATATTGAGCTTCTTCTCCATAGGTGACTGCCTTTAAAAAAGTAGTTGTGCCGATTAATAGTTGCGTAAAAAACTACCAGTCGTGCTAATAATATATCCCGAACTAGCCCCAAAGTAAATCATTGTTGCGGTGACGCTTCCATACGCTCGTCACCGATACCTATATTCAAACCGACGCAAACCACGCTAAACCGACACAAAATTTTGTGTCGGTTGTTCCGTCGATTATTCTGGGCATATCATATAACAACAATGTCTCGTTGCTGAACAGTGACAAAATCGCCCTCTGTTCTGAAAGTGCATAAGGATTTGAGTTGAGTGTGTAAGCATCTCGCACCGGTCACAATTTGTGACCGCGATACGTTAATATTGGAATTCTCCCGGCATGAGATCACAAATTGTGATCTCATGAGATTATCGAGTTACCATGACCAATCGCATATCCAGCAGAAGACGTAATTCTGACAACTTTTTAGCTCTTAAGAACATCCCGAATACCAGCCAATGATTGACGCGATTCGGGATCTTTGTCTTTGATTGAACTACTTGGACTTAGTCTGATCAAAACTCAATTTCATAGAATTATAAGCCTGTCACCGATCAATAAAAGTTCGATGTCTCCCCTTCATAGTCGTATTCGATCAGCTCCATCCCATGCTTCTCACAGAAACACTCTATTAGGTCGCTAAAATGTACACCGTAGTCCTCAGCTACCGGTGGATAATAATCATCAGCATCACAATAGTCATCAAAATCCAAATCGATCTCCTCTACCAGCTGCTGCTGATATATTTCGAATAGTTGCTCGGCTGAAACAACCGGGTTTGTTTTGAGGATGTCTCGATTCATCTCTTCGACCTTTGCGGCATCGATGATTCGAACCCTAGCTGTGGCAGTTCCGGTAGAATCTACTTGGACGTTTTGAATGGGCCAAACATTTAGCGCCTCCCACGTAAACAACCATTCTCGGCGGCAGAATTGTTTAAGCCCGGCCAATTTGTTTTGCGACCAGACAGTCACGTTCTCTTCATTAAACAAAGTCAGGAAGACATCGGCCATCCGATCGGAGACCTTTTTTCTCAAGCCACAGCTTTGCTGTAGCCTATTAGATAGAGCAGCTTTATCGTTACCGCCTTGGCAAAGCATCTTATAGTCCGCACTTAATAGACAGATCAGAAGGATCCTGGCATCCGTGTCATCGACCAGTTTTTCGTTTAGGAAAAGTTGATATATTTCATAGGCGTGATCTTCCAAGTATTGAATTCCGGATTGATCGATCATTTCTTTTAGACGATCAACAATGATCTTAATAGTTTTCATTAATTTGCCCTGTCCTCCACCGCTACTAAAGAGGTAATGTGTATGATTCGAGTTGATTGCCTTTGATAAAGGTCTTTTCCAGCAATTCAGATGCAATCCGCCGGCTGACGACACGCATGATATTATCCTCCAGATCATCTTTAGATAAGAGATTCATACTGCCATACCAGACGATTGTCCGATCAATCACAGCATAACGCTCGCAATGCTCTTCGACAAGCTCAATATTGAAGCCGGCGCTGCGCAGTTCTTCCAGCAACTCAATTCGATGGGTTTCAGAGCCATAGCGGTACGCCTTGGGATGCCAAGTTACAATCGTCACCCTCACCCCTAACTCCTGACGCTCTTTAAGCAGCTTCAACATACGCCGAACCTTATATTTTCCCAGCGTCGGACTGGAGATAATGATGTCGATGCGGGCTTCGCTAAGATCTTGTTCGTAGACTTCCCCATAGGAATCGGCATCGAAAATGGCATTGACGATTTGCTTTTCATCCGGATTTTCTTGATAAAGCTTGTAACCGATACGCTTATAGGCTTTGAGTCTTTTAGTGTACATATTATCGAATACCGGTATATTGGCATCGATATAGTCATAGATCATGACACTCTCTTTACCTTCAAAATCTCTGTTCAACCGACCGGCGTACTGTTCGACAACACCTTTCCAGGCAACGGGCGTTGCCATAATCAGCGTATCCAGTCTCGGGTAATCAAAGCCTTCTCCAATCAGTTGACCGGTAGCTATCAGAATCAGACTTTCATGGATGGGTACCGACTCCATGTGTGCTCGGAGTTCTACTCGCTCTTTTTTAGGTTTATGGCCGGTCAGCAGGACAACATGATCGGCGCTGTCTTCTAACAGGCTACACAGCAGATCGGCGTGTTCGGTGTATCTCGTCAGAACGACCGGCGTTCGTTTAGCCTCGACACACGCTTTGATATCCTCCACAATCTGTTCATTGCGCTGCTGATCAGTCCGTATGATGTCGTAGGCCTCATTGATATGTAGCTTTTCTCGACCATGCGGGCTGACTGTTCGGGTAAACCTCGGTACGATCAAATGATCCATTCCCTGTTCTTCAGCTTTTTCCTGGGCACTATATTCAAAGCGAACTGATCCGAAATACATTTCATTGATCCGTTGCAGACCATCACTTCGAAACGGGGTAGCCGTCATACCATAGATATATTTAGCCGGTACCTCCCTCAGAATTCGACTGATGGTCTCAGAAGCACTGTGATGACACTCATCGACCAGGACCATCCCGTAGTCTTTTAGTCGGTGATGAAAGTTTCCTTTTTTATATAGAGAACCAACCATCGCGATATCGATAATGCCGGTGGATGTATCCTTTGGCCCTTGTATAAGGCCCACAAGGCTTTTTCGGCGTTTGATCCGACCGGTTTTTGTGTTGTATTCCGGGAGCTCTTCATCGATTGACAGAAATGTCGCCAGCGATTTTTCCCATTGTTCGATCAGTGATGAGGACTCCAAAAGAATCAATGTATTGACTTGTTTCGAAGCGATCAGATGGCTGCCGACGACGGTCTTCCCAAATGCGGTCGCTGCACTTAGTATGCCATTATCGAACTTGAGTAATGTCCTCGATGCTTTTTTCTGGATTGGTCGGAGTTCCCCTTGGAAGGAAGCGTTGATTGTCGTACCCTTTACTCTCCTATCAGTAATCGTGTAGACAATGCCGGCATCCTCTAGCCGTTCGATCAAATCTTCCAGCAGACCTCTGGGGATGCATATATAGCTACCGTCGTCTTCACCGAGGTAGATGAATCTTGAGTTGGCATAATTAGATAAACCAATGGCCTTGTTACGATAGAATATCGGATTTGAGATGGCCGCCAGTCGCCTGATCTGATTTTGAAGCCTTGGTTTGAGATTTGTCGTATCGATATATAGCCGGTTCGCCAGAGTGATCGACAATTCTCCAGAAACATCCTCGGCGTGAAACCGTCTGCTTCGTTCCCAAGGCTTTACATTATCGCGATTCTCAGGAATTATTCCACCATCTGTTAGATCACCATAGGCTATATTCCATTGCATCAGTAGTGCTTCAACTTTACTTTGCGAGAGCTTCTCAACGTTTTGAAGCACTGCCCACTGATCTGGATAGGCTTTCCAGTTCTCATCCACAAACGCACTGTTACCATGCTTTAATGCTTGGCCTTGAAGCGGTAGTGCAATCAGATTGCCCAGCTCCCCCTCATTTACGAAGTCTTGTGCCGGTAGCAGCCGGTCATAGAAACGAAAGGATGTCATATTGACTGACTCCGCCCCTCTATCCAGCAGCGTGAACCCGAATCTACGAGCCAGGGTAGCTGAGATCGGTGCATCAAAAAAGACCCAGACATGAGCACCTCTGCCTGAGCGAGAGCGCTCGACCAGCATCGGAATTTGATTTTCTTTCCCGATCCTTCGCAACGCATCGACCTCACTGATCCAGTCGTCATCGGTGTTGGCAAAATCCAACCCTTCCGAACCCGTATCGTGATTATCAAAGTCAAACACCAGAAAACGGCATGTCCCGTCAGGAAACAAGGGATAGACACCTATCACATCCGAGCCATCGGGCTTAAGCCCCCGGAGATGATTCTCAATCTGGGTGCTACCCAGTTTTGTCCACCGGCGATGCTCGCAGTCCTTACACTGGACCTTAGCACCGGAGGCTTTTGGGCAGATGCCATGCCGCCAGAAATTATCACACTGAGGATAATAAGCCGTTTTCCCCGTCTTTTTATTCTGAGATCGTTTGCTATAGACATCTGTCCGACCCCAAAAATAAGAATAGAACAGTTGGGCGCGATGATATGTGATTTTGTTTGAGCCTGGATGGGTCTGTGGTTTTTCTGTGACATCAATACCATCAATCGAGCCATAGCCTATTCCGGCGTTATCCAAAAGCTTTCTCAGATAGGCATTTTCCGCATCGAGCTTTTGCAAGCGATTTCTAAGCTTATCAATTTCTACCATACTACTCCCCGATCCACCGTACTGCCGACCAATTCGCGTTCAAATTTCCAATCGTCGACTCAATGTGTTGGTGTCTTCATCATATCAATTATCGCAATGAGTATGTTCATATCGAGGAGAATAATGCAAATTTCCTTATCTCTCAGCCACAATACCTACTCGCCAGAATAGCCATTGATTTGTACAGCTGAATTAACCATATTCCAAAACCAACGATTTGGGCATTATCTCTTATGCTAAACGCATAACAGATGATATTCTCTCCATTGTCAAAATAGATATAACTTCCAGTCTCATCCAACTTTCCACAATAATGGACTATGTGTTCAACTCAGCACAGCATTTCGGTAGATAATACATGTTTGATTCACACGTTTCGTAATCTGATTGATGAGATTGGTTACATTACTACGTTGTCCTTGAAGAATTCTAAACGGCTCTAAATCAACGTTATAGATTTCTTTTTCTGGCACGCACTTCCTAAGGAACTGGCTCATATTTCTACATTTAGTAAATTGCATTTTGTATTCAAGTATTCTTTTTCTTCATCAGTCACTTGGAAACTGTTTTTGATATTTATCAAGCCATTTTTGATCATGGAACAAAAAAAAGACCATTTAGTCCGAAAACTAGATGGTCTTCTCATATGATGTTCTTGATTCTACCACTTGAAACGATTGAAGGAGTTATCCTTTTACATGATTTCTTCCAAAACCTTCCACCTAAATGCTAGAGCCCACTGATTATAGGCTTTATGAGGTGTAGTTGGCTACTCCCACTCTCTGTTTTGACTTTTTCACGCGCTCCAGCGGGCTGTTTCACGCGGTTCTAAGGCATTATTTTCAGCTTTATCGACGCTTTTTCTCGTCTATTAAGGGCGATAGTACGCT
>DUPT01000077.1 GCA_012838225.1 Tissierellia bacterium | reverse complement strand
TGAATTCGATATCACTTCGGCCAATGGCAAGGGCTATTATGTCTACTTGTCCGAAACCGGCCAAGACGGTGACTATCAGCTCTACGACGACGTCAACTTCAATGCCAAGGGCGCCCATATCCGCGGTCTGGAAAATGATCGGGAATACTATGTCTACCTGGTGTTTGCCGAAAATGGTGTCATCACCGAGCGAAGTGAGCCGGTCCTGATCGTCCCGGGAAAATAGTCGTCACCATAAAAGCAGCCGTTCATTGCGGCTGCTTTTTTAATGCTTACTATCTCGACTTTTTCCTTGGTCTATTGTTCCCCATCCGAGATATCGAGCGGAATAAAATTGATGGCCGGCTCCTCATAGGGATGATTGGCCCGAATGATCGCCTCGACCGCCTGCCTCTGAGGCTGCTCGATCCGAAACTCGATCTTGAGCTCCGGCTCCCGTGAGATCTCACCGACTTCACCAATGGTCGGATCGGCTCCCGGCAGCGGTCGCCAGTGACCGACTACCTTGGTGGCCGAAAAGACATAGTCGTAGTTGCCCTGGCCTAAGAGGCCCGCTTCATTTAGGGCATTCATCATTTCATGGTGATCCTTCTCCGGGATATAGACCTCGACCTTGAGATACATCAGTTGAGTCCCTTCATGCTCAGGCCCACCTGGCCCTTCTCGTGATCGATCTTGATGATCCTGACCTTGACGATATCAGCCACCTTTAACACATCGGACGGATGCTTGACGAAGCGATTGGAGATCTGTGATACATGGACCAGTCCGTCATTTTTGATCCCGATATCGACAAAGGCGCCGAAGTCGACGACATTTCTCACCGTGCCGGTCAGCTCCATCCCCACCTCCAGATCATCGATCGAGAGGACATCGGAGCGAAGGATCGGCTTTGGCATATCTTCTCTCGGGTCACGGCCCGGTTTTTTCAGTTCATTAACGATATCGGTCAGCGTCGGCAGACCGACGCCGAGCTCCTTTGCCACCTTCTCAAGATTCAACAGATCCAGTGGTTGACCGATCAGTCGCTCAGCGATCGGATAGCTCTCGGGGTGGACCCCGGTATTATCGAGCGGATTCTGACTCTCAGGCACCCTCAAAAAACCGGCCGACTGCTCATAGGCCTTGGGACCCAGGCCCTTGACCTTCAGGATCGATTGGCGGTCTCTAAAGGCACCGTTGGCCTCCTTATGGGTGATGATATTTCGGGCCACGGTCTTGGAGAGTCCCGAGACATAGGCCAACAGCGCCGGTGAGGCCCGGTTGATATCGACGCCGACCCGGTTGACGCAGTCCTCGACGACATTTTCGAGCGTCTCACTCAATTGCTTTTGATTGACATCGTGCTGGTATTGACCGACCCCGATATGCTTGGGCTCGATCTTGACGAGCTCAGCCAACGGGTCCTGCAAGCGCCGGGCAATACTGATGGCCCCTCGGATGGTGACATCGAGCTTAGGAAACTCGTCCTCGGCCAGCTTGGAGGCCGAATAGATCGACGCGCCCGATTCATTGGTGATGGTATAGAAGATCTGCTCCGGTGCCATCTCCTCCAGTAGCTTTGCCACCACTTGCTCCGTCTCACGCGAGCCTGTGCCGTTCCCGATCGAGATGACGGTCACCCCGTGCTTTTTTATCAACTTTTTCAAGGTATCCTTTGATTCTTTGATCCGCTCGAACGGCTTGGTCGGAAAGATGGTCGTCGATTCCAAAAACTCACCGAGCTTTGAGATGATCGCCACCTTACAGCCCGTCCGATAGCCCGGGTCGATCCCCATGATGACATGACCCGTCAGCGGGGCCTGCATCAGGTAGGGCTCGAGGTTGCCGGCAAATACCTTGATGCTCTCGGTATCGGCCATTTCTTTGAGCGCCGCCCGGACCTCCGTCTCGACCGAAGGAAACAGCAGCCGCTTATAGCCATCCAGCACCGCCTCCTCAAGATAGGGATAGCTGTCATGCGTCTTATCACGGATCAGCCGGCTCAGGATCTTTTGGCTGTTGATTTCATGATTGGCGGCGAAGTGTAGCTTGAGGATGCCTTCTTTTTCACCCCGAAACAGCGCCAGGATGCGGTGAGGCTTCAGATCCTTCACCGGCTCGGAGAACTCCTGATACATCTCATACGTCCGATTCTCCGCTTCGGGGTCTCCCGTCACCTCCAGGATCGCCTGTTTGAACATATCTCCTCGCACGATATCACGGTTGTCCACCTCATCCGATACGATCTCGGCGATGATATCCATGGCGCCCTGCAGGGCGTCCTCAGCCGTCAGCACCCCGTGCTCGTCTGAGAGGAACTTCTCAGCCTCGGCCAGGCTCTCCCCCGGACCGGCTTCGAGTGACAGCAGGTAGGTGGCCAGCGGCTCCAGGCCCTTTTCCTTGGCCATGGTGGCCCGGGTGCGCCGCTTGGGTCGAAACGGCCGATAGATATCCTCGATCGCTTGGAGGGTCTTGGCGGCCTTGATCTTTTGGGACAGTTCATCGGTCAGCTCCCCCAATTCGTCGATCAGACGCTCGACCTCGAGCTTACGCTCCTCCAGATTTCTCAGATAGCTTAGCCGAGTCTCAAGCTCACGCAGGATGGTATCACTCAGATCCCCGGTGACTTCTTTTCGATAGCGGGCGATAAACGGGATGGTATTGCCCTCATCGATCAGTCCGATGGTCTTCTCCACCTGCTCTTGACGTATGCCCAGTTCCTTAGCCAGTATATCGATGATGTTCACGAATTACCTCTTTCTTAATGACTACAATTGCTCGATCGTCGCCCGGTCCAATCGTTTCACGATGGCCACGGCCAACCGGATGGCATTTTCCAGATCCGTCGCCAGGGCAAAGTTGTTGCCGGTATGGATATAGCGGACCGGCAGACTGATGACGATCGTCGGGACACCGGCCCCACTCAAATGGATGCTGGCGCCATTATTTCTACCACCGGTTCGAACGGCGTGTTGAAACGCGATCCCCTCTTCTTGGGCGATGTCCATGGCCAGCCGTTGAAAGCCCGGATGCGTGATCATCCCCTGATCGTAGTGACGAAGCATCGGCCCCCGGCCGATGGCGGTCTGAGTGTGGCCTTGATTGATGGTATCATCGGCCGGAGCACCTTCAAAGACGATCGCGATATCGGGCTTGATGGTCCGGGAGGTGACGATGGCCCCTCGCAGTCCGACCTCTTCTTGGACACTGTAGCTGCCGACGACCGACACCCCCAGGTCCTCATCCTTTAGCGCCTCCAGGGTCTTTGTCAGAGCAGTGCAGCCGATCCGGCAATCGAAGGCCCGGCCGTAGTAGCGGCCTCGGGCTTCATCCGCCTCAAACGAGATATCATAGACGCCGACACAGCCGATATCGATCTGATAGTCTTCGCGAAGCTCCTGCTCCGAGCGGGCGCCGACATCGATGAACAGTTGATCGATGGTGGGGGCCTTGGCCTCCACTCCCTTTAGAAAATGCGGCGGGATCGAGGCAATGACGCCCTTGATGAGCTCACCTCGAAGATTTTTTATTACGACTCGCTGGGCGCCGAGATTCTCCGGACGAATCCCGCCGAGGGTGATAAAGGCAAGCATGCCATCGCTTCGAATCGACTGGACCATAAAGGCCACCTCGTCGGTGTGGGCATCGAGCTGGATGATCGGTCGATCCCCATGGTCTAGGTAGGCATAGAGATTTTTCAGGCGATCCTTTTTCGTCTCGATGCCGCTTTCCGTTAGGCGTGATTGAAGGATCTCAACCACCTCGTCTTCAAAGCCGGGTGGCCCGAAGGCATTGGAGAGCGATTGTAGGAGCTTGGTCAGGTCGGTCATATTTCCTCCGATTCGAGTCGACCGAGCGCGATCCCCTCTTGCAGGATCCGCTCCACTGTTTGGGTCACGGTCAGCTCGGATGTATCTAAGTGATAGCCGAGACGGCCTCGGCGTAGTCTGTCATCTAGAAATGTATAGCGCTCGGCGACGGTTTTACCCTGCCGATCCCGGTCTCTGGCCAGTGCCACCTCGACCCGGGGAAGGAGCGTAATGACTGAGAGCGTCCGCCCCGCCAAATGATCTCGAAACCACTCGATCCACTTTGGCTCGGCCACCTGCTCCAAGATGACCGTAAAGCCTTCATCATAGAAGTTTTTGGCCAGACTGAGACAATTCTGCCAGCGTAAGCGGTACTGACGCTCACACTCAGGCGTCGGATCGGCCATCGGACCGACACAGCCCCGAAAGGTCAGGACATGCTGGATGACGTCTCCTTCAATCAGCGCCAAGCGCTTGAAATGCTTCGCCAAAGCCAATGAAACGGTAGTCTTGCCGCTGCCCGGGATGCCGGATATCAAAATGATCTGTGCCATAGCGTCCTCAAAAAAAGCGCCGAAGCGCTTTATTTGGTCGGATAGGTCGCCCGGGTATCCGGATCCACGCCATGCTCGATCAGGAAGGAGCGGATGCCCTTGGTGGCATCGAGCAGACCTGAGGCCGAGCGGTCGAAGTTCAGCTGATGGATGAACTTGGCCAGATATTTGCTCTGATCGACCAGGGTGAACCAATCGGAGTTTCGGATCTCCGGCGGGACATAGGACAGATTGGTCGTATAGACCTGATCGATGATGCCCTCATCATACGCCTTTTGGAATTTGGCGGCCCCTTCGGTAAAGAAACCAAAGGTTGCGGCCACAAAGATGCTCTTGGCACCCTTGGCCCGAAGCTCCCGCCCGATATCGAACACCGTCTCACCGGAGTTGATCATATCGTCCACGATCAAGACATTGATGCCATCGACATCACGGCCCAGGTATTCGTGCTGGACGATCGGGTTTCGGCCATCGACGATCCGCGAGTGATCGCGTCGTTTATAGAACAGACCGACATCGAGTCCCAGGACGCCGGCATAATAGATCGCCCGATCCATCGCCCCGGTATCGGGTGAGATGACCAGCAGCTTTTCCTTATCGGACAGCAGCCAAAGCTGACTGTCCAAGAACTGCTTGAGGATCTCAAGCGTCGGATAGATATTCAGAAATGAGACCTGTGGGATGGCATTTTGGATCGTCGGATCATGCGCATCGAAGGTGACGATCTCATTGACACCCAGCCGCTCCAGGTCCTGAAGAGCCATGGCGCAATCGAGTGATTCGCGGGCTTTCTTACGGTGCTGGAGTGAAGCGTAGAGCTTGGGCATGATGACCGTGACGTGACGGGCCCGGCCGCTCATGGCCGAAAGCGCCCGCTTGATGTCCTGAAAATGCTCATCCGGACCACAAGCGACTTCACGTCCGAACATATTGTAGGTGATCGAATAGTTGGATACATCAGCCAGGATATACATGTCCTTGCCCCGGGCTGTTTCATCGAGCTTGACCTTTCCTTCGCCATTGGAAAAACGAGTGCTGGTGATGCCCACCAGATAGGTATCGACCGAATTGCCGTCTCGATCATAGTTGGCGTCCTCGGCCTCTCTGATCTCAAGCAGGTGTTTGTTGAGCTTATCGCCCAGTTCCTTTGCACTCTCTAATGCGACAAGTCCCAGATTCCCCCTGGGTCGCAGTTTTGATGCCATTGGTTTCCCTCCCTATTATCAAGAAACGATCTCTTCTTCATTATAGCAAAGACTGCTCACTCGTGTAACCCACTTGCGGGCTTATTTAGCCGGAGTCAAAAAGACCTTGGAGAGTACCGGATAAACGCCGACCGGGTTGAACCTATTTTCGGTTGATACCATCAGCTGCTTTTTAGCGGTAGTCGCAGACAGACACACGCTCCCGGATCATTCCTAAGCTCCAAATCGATATTCATCCGGCTAAGGGTCTGCTCCACCTGATAGAGGCCATAGCCGATATGGCCGCCGCTCGATCCCTCGGTATAATAGGCGGTTGTCGCCTGCTTCAAGGCCTCCGGCGAAAAACCGGGACCATCGTCACAGATGCTTAGATTCAGACGATCGTTTTCTTTGTCGGCTATCACCACGATCTGCTCCGAAGCATAGCGCGAGGCATTGCTGATAATCTCATTGATGGGCGATAAGACCGCTGCCTCTTCAGCCGTGACAAAGCCGGCTGGCACCTCATCCGGATAAAATAAAACCGGCGGCCGGTGGTGAGCATAGGCGGCCTGAAGCTTGCTCCAAAGCATCGGCCAGCTAAGACTCTCAAGTGCCAGGGCCGCCTCGCCCTCACCGTCTGAAAAGCGAGCGATCAAATGCTCCAGCCGCTGTTCATTTCTGGCCAGGCGATCGGCGATCTCATGGACCGTCGGTTCTTGGCTGAGCAGTCGCAAAAGCTCACTGTCACCTCGCATGGTCGCAAGCGGCGTCTTCATATCATGCATCAGTCCGGCGATCCGGCGATCGATAGTTTGTTGACCGATGAGCGATTGCCGGGCGGCTTTCTCGGTTTCGGCTTGACGGGTTTGGAGCCACTCGGCCTGGCGTATCAGATCCGTCCGATCCCCCGATATGGCCGAGCGCTCAGGCGGGCCGATCCAAAGCCAGGGCTTCAGCTTTTGGCGATAGAACAACTCATAGCCCAGCCACAGACCTAAAAGCAAGCAGACCGGCAGGATCAACTCGATCAGGTAGCTAAAGGCATTCGATAAGAAAAACTGCTCACTCCGGGATAAGGGCTGAGTGAGCGGCCGGAGCGATAGCGCCGTAAGAAATGTCAAGCGAAGCCTGATCAGACCCGATCGAATGAGTGAACCGATCAGCCAGCCCAGACCGATAAATAAGCAGTTGGGATGGTTATACCTTGGTACCTGGCAGGCGGGACTGCCGTCTCGTGATCCGGCCTTTTTTATCACCGGCCTTTCCCTTATCAGCTTGGCCTTTCTTCTTTGGCGGCGGCAGCGACCGAAGTCCGGACAATAAAAAACCCTTGAATACGATCAAGGGTAGTTTATAGACTGAGCACACCGGAGCTTGAGATATCGGGCAGGCTGCAGCCGGCGGCGTTAAAGCAGCAGGGCCGGCGGTCTCCTTGCGATAGCTTGGAGACGGCCACTCCGATCCGTTTATGCCTGGTGGCTGCCACCTTGGTCGAGCGGATCCAACGCAACCACTCCCAGCGGGCTTTGACGGTGAGCGTCTGCCAGACATCAAGCAGGTCCGCTTCCCTTAGAGCCGAGGTGATATCGGCCGGCAACTGAGGCTCGGGCCAATCATCGGTCAGCGCCAGCTCGAGCCGGACCGATACGCCCGGTTTGATGCCGGCTGCCTTGGCCAAAAGTGGTTCGACCAATAAAAAGTGACCCTTTTTGCCATCGGGCTCGAGGGGCGCGGTAAAAGGCACCCCTGCCAGTTCACCACGAGCCATGACCAGTCCCCGCGACGGAAACTGCTGTGAGATCTCGGTTGGGATCAAAATCACGATCTGCTGATTGATTGCCTTAGGCTCACTCATCATCTGATAGGCCATCCATCTCCTCTTTCGTCTTTTGCCTCTTTTCTACCTATTCCTTCGATCTCTAAACAGCTAGGCCTTTTTTTCAATATTCATGCCGATCACCATCCCCATCAGCATCCCCAGGCTAATGCCAAGCGCCAGCTGATCGTCTCCAAATGCCAGACTGAGGGCGATGCCAGCCAGCATCCCCAGGGACATCCCTTCCGTTATATAGGTAGTGTATTCTTCTTGTGGAGAATCTTTGGCTCCAATTCTGCTCGACTTCTTTTGAGCCCGCATCATCAGGATAACGGCCAGCCCCAGAAGAATCAGAGCTACGACAATGATCAAATCCATCACACTCCCTCTGTTCCTATCTACATCCGGCGGGATAAAACAGCCTTGGTGAGACCGGCCACCAGCATCTGGCCGACTCCGGCGGCGACCAGCGCGATAAAGGCACTCGGATAGCTGCGGGCGATGAGACTGCCGACGATGATCATGATGGCTGAGGTGTAGAGGATCATCGGAAGGCCGGCTTTTGATTGGATCAAGCGGGCTCGTTCGTCATATTCTTTATAGTATCCCAGGCGCAGCTTTTGTTCATCCTTTAACGTCGCCTGAGATCGAATGACGTAAAAGATAGCAACAAAGGCAATGCCCGTCAGCATCCCCTTTTGAAAGGACGTGATATGATCCTCGACCACACCGTCAGCAAAAAAAGTATCATAGATGCCGACCGCGATCACCATCAGGGCGAAGAGTCGTCCGATCACGATCCTCGATCTTAGTTCTTTTTTATAGGCTTCCATTGCCGTCTCCTTCCTCGTCGGCTGATAATCGCTCAAGGATGAGCAGTAAGAAATTCTTTTTCTGGATCAGATCATCTCGAAATTCTTTCATGATCACTTCTCCTCCTTGATGTAGTCATTTAGGTCGAAGACCTCCTCGATCGGTAGATCAAAATATCGGGCGATCTTATAGGCCAAGGGCAATGAGGCAATATACTTTCCCGTTTCGATCGAGGTGATCGTTTGACGAGTCGTTCCGACCGCAAAGGCCAGCTCTTCCTGGGTCAACCGATGCCAGCTTCGAAGCTCTTTGATTTTGGTTTTCACTTCCCCTCCTTACATGCTAAGCCTGCTTTGCATTTAGTATAGTATACTTTGCATAAAATAGCAAGCATACTTTGCAAATTAAATATTAAATTTGATTCCTGTTGGAAATGATGTCTTATCTCCACATGAAAAGACCGCCGATCGAGACATCGGCGGATAAAAGAATAATGACTCCTCGAAAGGAGTCACTAGGATTATAGTTAGGCCAGCTTTTGTTCGATCACCGCTACGATGTCATCGATCGCGACCTCTTCTTTGTCGTGACCGATCTCTTTTAGCTCAAGCACGCCTTGTTCGATGTTTTTTCCGACGGTGATGCGCAGGTAGGCACCGACCAGTTCCATGTCGTTGAACTTGACGCCGGCTCGTTCGTCTCGATCATCGAGCACCACATCGATGCCTCTGGCCCTAAGCTCACCATAGAGCTTTTCACCCAGAGCCACCTGATCCTCGTTTTTCATATTGATGACGACGATCGCCACCTGGATCGGGGCAATGTTTTTAGGCCACAAGATGGCATTGTCTTCGTGGTTCTGCTCGACGATGGCAGCCATGCAGCGACCGGGTCCGATGCCATAGGAGCCCATCATGACAGGCACCTGCTTGCCCGATTGATCGGTATAGTAGAGATCCATCGCAATGGAATACTTGTCGCCGAGTTTGAAGGTGTTACCGACCTCGATACCTCGTTTGAAGATGACCGGACCGGCGCCGTTTTCACACATATCGCCCTCTTCGATCAAACGAATATCAGCCACCTGATCGTATTTCATATCCTCGAGATTGACGTTTCTATAGTGATAGTCGGTCTGATTGGCTCCCGTGACGACATTTCGAAACAACGGCACCTCCTGATCGAGAATGGTCGGGATGTCAAGACCCAAAGGTCCGGCAAAGCCGACCGCCGCCCCGGTGACCTCTTCTACGATATGAGCCGGTGCCATCTCGATCTCAAAGCCGCCTAAGAGCTTTAGGACCTTGATCTCATTGATCTCATGATCGCCTCGAACACACAGACAAACCGGCTTGCCATCGACTAGGTAGATGAGTGACTTCACAAACTGCTTCGGTGTCAAACCGAGAAACTCAACCACTTCTTCGATCGTCCGGGCACCGGGCGTATGGACCAACTCCTTCTCGAGCTTCTCCTCCTGAGAGGGCTCTTGGCTGGGCACACACTTGGCGACCTCAATATTTTGGGCATAGCCCGATGCTTCGTGCATGACGAGGATGTCTTCACCGATGGATGATAGGGCCTGGAATTCTTCACTGAGAAGACCGCCCATGGCACCGGTGTCGGCCCGCACGATGACATACTCCAGACCTAAGCGATCAAAGATCCGCTTATAGGCCTGGAACTGCTTCTGATAGGCCACATCCAAGCCGGCCAAATCCTTGTCATACGTATAGGAGTCCTTCATGGTGAACTCTCTCACCCGGATCAGGCCAAAGCGGGGCCTCGGTTCGTCTCGAAATTTCGTCTGAAACTGATACAGCGCAAACGGCAGATCCTTATAGCTCTTGATATGCATCCGCCCGGCGGCAGCAAACATCTCCTCATGCGTCGGCCCCAGCACCATCCGGCGCTTGTTGCGATCGGTCAGCGAAAACATGCTGGAGCCAAAGGCTTCGCGTCGTCCGCTGTCGATATAGACCTCCTCGGGCATCATGGCCGGCATCATGAGCTCTTGAGCGCCGGTCTGATCGATCTCTTCTCGAATGATGCGTTCGATCTTTCGAATGGTCTTTAGGCCCAGCGGTAGGAGCATATAGTGACCGCTCGAGCTTTTCTTGATATAGCCGGCTCGCACGAGCAGATTGCCGGAGTTGGAGTCTTCGTCCTTGACGTGCTCCCGAATAGTAAAAAAGTAATTGTCTTTTAAGCGCATGTTTCCTCCTCAGAAAATAAAACACGGCCTCCGTAAGGGACGAAAGCCGTGGTACCACCCAAATTCGATTCTAAAGAATCCTTGATGCGTTAACGCCGCCAACGGACAGGTTTACTGTCAGCTCCAAAGTCGGTTCGATGGGACCCTTCCCGTGATCGTCTCAGTCAGTGATCACTTCCTGTGGGAGGTCTGGCATCTACTGGTCTTTATCTAAGCTTGTAGCACTTGAATTGTATCGTATGACGCCCTAAGCGTCAAGCGGCCAAGAGACTAGGCCCTCCGGATCGGCATGAGCTGCTGATAGTGATCGAGGGTAAAGTCGTATTCCATGTCATACTCCACGTCGTCCAAGTAGAAGCTGTAGGTCAGCCGGATCGGCGTTAGCTCATCAGCACCAAAGCTGGTTAGCGTGACCGACTCACCCGGCGCTATCGTGGAATCTTCCGGAAAGTAGCCGTAGTTATGTGTCGCCCGCCCCACCTCATCGAGCATCGTCAAATACAACTGCTTGATGGGAACATCGGTATTATTTGTGATCGTCACGTCCGTGTAGATGACTCCTAGCATATCGGGCGGATGGGTGACATAATCGCTCCCCATACGGGAGCGTGGATTGAAATCTTTCTCGTCTGCCGATATTTACCAGATAATTCCGTAACTGCCTACACGGGAGCGTGGATTCAGATAGCCAGCTTATAAGCGTCTTAGCTAGGATCAAAGAGTCCCGCCCTATACGGGAGCCTGATTTGAAATGGTATTCAAGTGTATGCATATTCTTTGTTCGGTATCTTATCCCTTAATCTATTTACTAGAAGGCATTTTCCAAGTACTAGGCTCTCTATCGTAGGTAACTATTGACATTCTTAAATTTCTAGTTTGTTTGCCGACCATGTGGACCTTGTTCGGCGTTGCTATATCATCCAAAAACTGCATAAAACAAAATGATACGAAATTATAAGCCCCGCATCATTAAAATATAGAAGTTTAATCAATAAAATTATCTTCCCTGCCTAAACTTCCGTAGCGCCCATATGAGTATAACTGCTCCAATGGTAGCAAATATAATATTGCCTATTGTAACCCCACCAGAGGTACCAAAACCAATGAATTGAGCTATGAACCCTCCGATAGCGGCACCCGCCATACCTTGTAGTATTTTAATTACTAAATCTTTTTCGCCTGTTTTCATATACATATTAGCAAAGTAACCGGCGATAGCTCCAACGATAATCCATGCAAATAATCCCATATTGTTTCCTTTCTGCTATGATATTTACCCGATATTTTTAGAAATAACGGATGAGACACCCATTAGTTGTTGCCTTATCATTTTATGTGGTTGCATATATAATGCTACGGATTAGTAAGCTCCATCTTTCGGCGCTGCTTCAGTAGCTGCTTCATATCAAAATACCAGTGCTCCAGTATCTGTTCTTCTTCTGGTGTGATGATTCCATCCACCAGAATGGCTTCAGTTAGATTTAAATAGTTACATATAGGATAAGCATCCTGATAGATTTGATTATCTTCATACCATAGCTTCAGTGCATCGATCAGGTTTGGTTGCTGTAACACTGCCTCTAATCCCTCCAGGATCACGGATAAGTGATCTGTCGCCAACTCTATCACCGGTTCAGTTTTTAGATGGTAGGTTTTTAGCTGCTTCGGACCGATCTCGACCTTGGCCTGAATCGCTTCAAAGATCTCCTGGGCCGCTTTGGCATCATCCAGGGCGTGATGATGATGCTCCAGGGTTATGTCTAGGTAGTGACTTAAAGCAGCCAGATTGCGTCGTTTAAGGTGCGGGAATGCTCTTTTAGCAGTCGCTACAGTACAGACATAGGGGTATTCATGCGCATAGATACCATATCGGATTAGATTCATCCTTAAAACACTCAAATCAAAGGTAGCATTATGTGCCACAACGACCGTCCTCTCCAGATATGGCTTTAAAACTGGGTAAAGTTCTCCAAAGGTAGGAGCATCAGCTACCACATTTGGGGTAATACCATGAATAGAGATATTGAACATGTCGAAATGATCTTCCGGGTTTACCAAAGAATAGAATTCATCTGCAATGTAGCCATTCACCACCCGGACCAGACCGATCGAACAGATGGAATTATTGGCTCGATTGGCCGTCTCGACATCGAGCACTGTATACGTGTTGATGCGTTGTTTCATAGACTAATTATACCTTAGGAGTACCCTTGAAAGAAATTTTCCTAGCCTTTTTTAAGTTCGGTTGGACCGCCTTTGGCGGACCGGCCGCCCACATCGGACTGATGGAAACGGAATTTATCGAAAAAAGAAAATGGATCACCCGTCAAGAGTTTCTTGATCTGATGGGCTTCACCAATCTCATCCCCGGTCCTAACTCGACCGAGATGACCATGGGGGTCGGTTATCTTAGAGGCGGCTATCCTGGCTTGTTTCTAGCTGGATTCGGTTTTATCTTGCCGGCCTTTTTGATCACGCTATCACTCGCAATGGCCTATGTCTACTTTGGTGATGTCACCTGGATGGAGGGGATCTTCAACGCCTTGATGCCGGTGATCTTGGCAGTCATCTTCTCTGCCCTCTACCGCTTCTCAAAAAACTTTCTCTCCTCGCCTATGAGCATCGTGATCGCAGTGGCAGCTGCCGCCGCCAGTCTCTTAGGTCTGGGGGAGATTCCGGTCCTCTTTGGCGGAGCATTAATCATGTGGCTGTTTCGAAAAGCCAAGCAGCTCAATGCCATTGAACCGATAAGTCTTAGCGTTATCTTTTTAGGCTTTCTTAAAATCGGTACCTTTTTATACGGTACCGGTTATGTCCTACTGGCCTTCCTACAAACCACCTTCGTTGAGACCGGTCTTCTTAGTGCGAAAGAACTGATAGACAGTGTAGCCGTATCACAGTTCACCCCCGGTCCCCTCTTTACTGTCGCCACCTTTATCGGCTATCTCATGCACGGGGTCTGGGGTTCAGTGCTAGCGACCATCGGTATCTTTGTTGCTAGCTTCACCTTTATGGCGCTACTGATTCCCCATATGAAAAAACTTCGGAAAAACAAATTTCTATCTACTCTGCTCGATGGGATCAATGCGGCCGCTCTTGGCCTGATGGCTGCTGTTACGCTCACACTGGCACTTGTGCACTTAGATGACATCTTTTCGATCATGGTCGCCGGGATTGCTCTAGTACTGCTCCTTCGGACCAAGGTGAATCCCACCTGGCTGATACTCATAGCGGCTGCTTTTGGTGTTATACGAGCTCTGTTCTTTTAGCCTGCTTGATTGTCGGCAACAAGCGTAAAATAGGCTCTTTTCATAAAAATGCCCGGAGCTAGTACTCCAGGCATTTCACTTCCTCCCATTCCACTTCTTTGTCTGTCAGAAGCTGGAGTGTTTTTTCTTCATCCTCCGGCAATCCTTTCCAGGCCATACCGCAACCTGTCGACATGAAATGAGGTACCGGGATCAGTTTTCCTTCGATCTCATGAAACTTAGCAATCTGTTCCATCGCCATGGCATCGGCCGTGGTCGGGAAGCTGATGATGAGTGTCAGTGTCTTTTGTCTCATTTGATATGGATCAAAATATCGAACTCCTGCGGCGTCACTTCGACCGCCCGGCCCTTGTCATGACAGAAGTTTTCGACATTGGTCTTGGTGTGCATCTCGCTGACTAGGATCT
This sequence comes from Tissierellia bacterium, assembly GCA_012838225.1. GTDB lineage: Bacteria > Bacillota > Clostridia > Peptostreptococcales > Acidaminobacteraceae > DUPT01. The sequence goes on along the minus strand of DUPT01000077.1, from coordinate 15,739 downwards.
CGATCTCTTCACCGGGATGCTTTTTCATCGCATCAGCCACCATCATCAAGGGTTCGGGACAGCTCAGTCCTCTGGCATCGAGTTTAATCATATTTTACCTTCCTTTGTGATTTCCAGACAGCCACTGCAAACAAAATGACGATGCAAACGATCGTGGCGATCTTTCCGTTTAGCCCCGGTCCACCGGCGGCTTCTGTGGTTTGGGCAGCACTGGCCAGCGAAGCTCGGTGAGCCAGACCGGCTCCCAGGAGCATTCCGACAAAAGTGATGGCCGAGTCGGTATTACCCTGACCCATCAGGATCAGTTGGCGAAGCGGACACCCGCCCAAAAGCACCGCAGCAAACCCAACAATATACAGGCCCAGGATATTCCATAGATGCTGAGCGTGAGCGATCGGGTTGCCATTCATCTGAAACGAGAAATTCTTCGTCACGATATTGTAGACCAGCATCGTCAGGAAGAAGCCGAAAACGATCGAGAACAGATTGAAGTTTTTGAGCAGTGCGATGTCACGAAACATTCCGCCAAAACACATCCGGGTCTTTTGAGCGATTGCACCAAACACCAGACCGCCAATCAAAGAGATCAGCAGCGGAGCATACATCGAACCGGGACCGGACTCACTGGCAAACAGCACGGTCGTAAAGGCCGCAATGATCAGTCCCACGACTAGAAGCAGCGGCACGACATAGCCACCGGCCTCAGGTTGTTTGTGTGATCGACCGAGAGAAAAGCCCTGCCTGATAAAATAGGATCCGGTGACTACCCCACCGATAAACCCGATCAATCCGATCCAAGCCGGGATATCTCCGGCCGCCATCCGGATGACCATTCGAGTCGGGCAACCTAAAAAGACCAAGGCACCGATGATCATGATCATGCCAAGAAAGAATCGGATGATCGGCGACGAGCCACCCACCACCTTGAATTCCTTATTGATCAATGCCAGGATCATCGCACCGAGAACGATACCGACGATTTCGGGACGGAAGTACTGAACCACCGCCGCCTTATGTAGTCCGACACTGCCCGCAATGTCTCGAATGAAACAAGCGATGCAGATTGCCATGTTCTTGGGGTTTCCCGACAGGGCCAGCATCACTGCCGCCAGACCCGACACGATCCCCCAGACAAGAAGCTTTTTCTTGTTGTCTGTCAAGCTCATAGAATGACTCCTTACAGTAAAATATTTCGAAAAGCGTCAAGCGCTGTATCGACCTCTTCTTCGGTATTGAAATACGAAAAGCTAAACCGGATCATCCCCTGATCGACTGTCCCGAAGGCTTCGTGATGCAAGGGAGCACAGTGACCACCGGTCCGGACCAGGATACCGGCCTCACTCAGATAGCCGCCGATCAAGGCACTGTCTTCACCCGTGACATTAAGGGCCACGATCCCGACCGTCTCGGGCTCTGAACCATAGAGTGTCACCGGCAAGCCTTCGAGGCCACCGAGAAAGCGCTGTCTCAAGCTCTGTTCTCGCTCATGGATGACATCGATCCCGGTTGCTTCGATAAATGTCAGTCCGGCCCTAAGACCGGCCAGTCCGTGGATATTGGCTGTCCCGGCTTCGAGCCTCGTCGGCATCTGCTTGGGGTGCTCCTTATCAAAGGTAGCGATCCCGCTGCCCCCCACACTTAAGGGGCGTATGTCTAGGCCATCTCTTACCACCAGCCCACCAGTACCCTGGGCACCGAACAGACTCTTATGACCGGTAAAAGCCAGGGCCGAGATCTTCATATCCTTCATTTTGATGGGCAGCACGCCGGCCGTCTGTGAAGCGTCCACAAAAAACTCGATCCCGTGCTTGTCACACCAGTCCCCCCAATCCGCCAGGTCGTTTATCACCCCGGTCAGATTGGCGGCATGGGTCAGGATAAGACAGCTCGTATTGTCTTTGATCAAAGCATCGCGATTCGATCGATCGAGTCGTCCCTCAGGAGTGATCGGAAGAAAATCGATCTCACAGCCGATGCGATAGAGCGGTCTTAGGACCGAGTTATGCTCCATCACACTCGTGATGACATGATCCTCCGGCTTCACAAAGCCCTGGATCAGGATGTTCAGAGCCTCCGTCGACCCGCTGGAGAAAGCCACCTGCTTCGGAGCAGCTTGGACCAATTCAGCCAGCTGTTGTCTGGTCCCATAAACGATCCTTTCAGCCGCGAGTGACATCTGATTGATGCCCCGAGCGGCATTGCCCACCTGGCCAAACGAATCAAACACCGCTTGGGCGACCGACGGCGGTTTTAAAAAACTGGTTGCGGCATTATCCAGATATATCATGCTTCCTCCTCTACTAACTGTAACAGTTTTGAAAAAAGCTGGTAATTGGATTTATTCATGCAATCGATTAATTATATTTATAGTCAAGTCGGTTCCTCGGCACTAAAAAAGCCCCTCTTTCGAAAGGCTTGGTCTATCAGCGATAGATGCCGGTGATCACTCGTTTGTTGCGATCCTTTAGCGGTCCCCGTAGTCTCAGGTGATGAGCCAGATGCTTCTTGCCTCGACTCTTTTGGGTGTAGAGATAGATGTCATAGCCTCTGGCCTCCATGCCGGGATAATCGGATCGTCGATAGGGCCGGTCCTTAAAGACAAAGCCATCGCTCAGCCGATAGACGGGGGAGATCCAGAGCTTCATCACCACCCCGGTCAAGAGTGCGCCGAGGCCGATCGTCTGATTGATCCCCTCGGTCGGATAGACTAAATCGGCGGAAAACTTCAGGATCACCAGAATGATCCCCAGGGCCGCCATCTCGGTGATACCGATAAAGATGGCCTTCTTGTCCTTGACCGTCATATAAACGATCGTTATATAGGCGATAAGCGCCACTGCCGCATAGAGCAGGATCTCGCTCACTTCTCACCTCTTAGCTCTTCGATGACCGATCGGCCGAGTCTTCCTCTCAGAGTCACCTTATACTCTTTGTCATCACTTGTGATCAAATACTTATTCTTATCGACCGACTCGATCTCCCACGGCTCACGAAGTAAGATGTCCTCGCCTGCCATCAGGGCCGTTCCGGTGCCATCGGTTATCACCTGAGGCAGCCAGGTGGCCAGATAAAACATCAGACCTAAAGTGATCACCGGTACACTGAGACTTAAGAGCATCCGAGGAAGTGATGTCGTCAGCGGGCAGACTCCTTGTGGTGTGAATAAACCCCAGATGATTTGTGTGACAAAATAAACCATCCCCAGGATAACGCTAATCCTCGCCACGACGGTGAGTGCGATCGGAAGCGACTTGCTTCTAAAATACCACAGGACCCCCCAGGCGGCGATGACAACCGGAATCAAAATACGCCAGATCATTTGCCGGCCTTGTTTTCCCGGGCGCGAGCCTTTAGCTTTCGTACCACGTCTTTTCGGACCTTGGCATCAGCCATATGGATGCTTCTGGGCGGCCGTCCGATCTGGGTCACCTCGATCCGATCCCCCTCCTGCTTGACCTCGGACACCCGCGTCAGATCGATCGGGTTTCTGACCGATGTCAGGATCAGCGCCTCATCGCCCTTCTCATAGTAGAGAGGTCGTTTGGCATAATAGCCTTCGGTCTTGGTGGCTAAAATGATGACGATGATAAATAAAAATGCTAATTCCACATAGACGGAAATATCCTGCAGAAAGTTCAGCTTAACAAACTGATACACTGTCAGGATCGCCGCCATGATCAGCATCAGCGTCGACATCCGAATAAAGGTATGCTTCATCGCTTCGGTGTTGCCGACCTTTTTTCCCTGGCGCCAGGCCTGAAACAAAACGAACAGTTCATACAGCAGGACCAGGACAGAAATCGTTACCAGATATTGTTGCATAAGTTCTCCTAACCAAGTCGACTGCACTCGCAGTCAAAGTCAATCTATAGTATACCCTATTGTCGATCGCTTGCGAAAGCTCTGTGATAACCTCTGCATAATTCTTCTCCTAATAAGGTATAATGATAGCAGTGGGAGGTACCAATGGATTTTTTAATTTATGCTATCGTAAACTTTGCCATCTTCATTATCGCTCTGGCCTTTCATTTCGGCGTCAAAGAACGAGGCGACGTCAATATGCTCGATCAGTTCGATCAGTACCAACGTAAGGCCAAGAAGCGACAGATCATGCAGGATTTCTACCATCAGGGCGACTATACACCGGATGATCAGCGAGAGCGAAAGCCGATCGATATCTTCGCCAATCAGCCCTCGGCCGGCCGTCGGCCTCAAACCGTCACCGGCCAACTGGCCAAGCAGGTGGGTGAGCAAAACCCGGCCCTGGCCAAGGCCTTCCGGGAGCTCCAATCAGAATTCCAACGCAAGCGCATCGAAAAACGATAAAGATCCGGCTAGCCAATCAGCTAGCCGGTTAGTTTTCTAGGCGTATTCTATCGTATGCTCCATCTCGGACACCTGAGCGATGGTGTGATGGATCGAGCAGTACTTGGCGGCCATATCGCACGACTGCTCAAAGGCCTTCTTCACCTCCTCCGGTACATCATAGGCGGTGATGGCCAGCTTCGTCCACTGCATGGTGGTCGGGACCTCTTCTCGCTTCTCACCTGTCACGACGATATCAACCACCGGGGTCTCCAAGCGTCTTTTTTGCATGATCGACATCAGTGTGGCATGAAAGCAGGCCGAGAGCGAGCCGAGAAATAGATCATAGGGATAGAAGGCGCCTTCTTTGGAGCCCAGGGCGACTCGGCCCCGGCCGTTATCGAGATAGGAACCTTCTCTTGAATAGTGTGTTTTGACTTCCAACATAATATCTCCTTTTGTCTGTTTATTTGATTAGTTTGTCGAGGATCTCCTTAAGTGCCATATCCTCCATCTTATAGAACGTAAAATATCGGATCACCCGATTATCACCGGCGCTCAAGCGATCACTCCCGCGGTAGTCATCGCGAAACCGCATCGTAAACTCGCCGCGCATGATCAGGATATAATCGTCCTCATAGGCCGGCTCGATCGAGATCACCTCAGCCGCTTCAACATAGGCCAAAAAGTTTTCCTGATAGTACTCACCATTTAGCTCAAACTGCTCGAGCACCTTCAGCTGGGTCGTCAGATCCTGCCGATCGAGTGAAACGATATAGTCTTCGACAGCCTGATAAGCGACTTCATGATAGTCGGTTGTGCATCCGGTTAGGAATAATAGTATAATGATAAGTAGAACGAGTTTTTTCATGGCACCCTCAGCCTTGGTTATACCCGTTTACCGACCGAAACTATCCTAAGGAGGATTCATGACCAAGACCGTCATCCTGGCCGGCCCGGCCGGTGGTGGGCTCAACAGTATCCAGGACTTCCTGGAGAAAGCCTTCCATAAAAAAGGTTATTATTACTACTCCTACCGTAACTATATGTCACGGGTCCGCGGAGGTTTTAACTATATGACCATCACCTTGAGTGATGGACCGCTTCGGACGTGTGAACCCAAGGGAGACTTTGTGGCCGCCTTCGATCAGAGTGCCTATGAGCATCTCGATGAGATCCTCAAGCCCGGCGGTACCGTCCTATCGCTCGATAGCGACCGCGATCCCGACAGCGAGGTCTTGGTGGTCGAATTCCCCAAAGCCGAAGTCGATAAGGTCTTCTCTCATCCGAATGCCTCAGGCATGGTGGCCCTCGGCTATCTGGCCAAGACCTTTGGTCTGAGTGAAGCCGATGTCGATGGCATCAAGCTGCCGTGGTCGCAAAAGATCAATGCCTCCAACCTGGCCGCCGTTCACTACGGTTTCTCCTTAGGGGAGAAGCAGTTCGAGCCACCGGTTCGAGAGCAGAGCGGCTATCATATGAACGGCAATCAGGCCCTCTCGCTTGGCGCGTTGGCCGGCGGCCTCAACTTCTACTCTGCCTATCCGATGTCGCCTGCTACCGGCATTCTACAATATTTGACCAATAATGAAAAGGCCATGCATATCTTTACCGAGCAGGCCGAAGATGAGATCGCAGCCGCCATCAGCATCACCGGTGCCGCCGCGGCCGGAGCCAAGGCCATGACCGGCACCAGCGGCGGAGGCTTTGCCCTGATGACAGAAGCCATCGGCCTGGCGGCCATCGCTGAGACACCGGTCGTGATCGTCAATGTCATGCGGCCGGGACCGGCCACCGGGCTACCCACTAGGACTGACCAGGGTGATTTCTATCAGGCTCTGGGAGCGGCTCAAGGTGAGTTTCCGAAGATCATTCTGGCGCCCGATAGCGTCGAGGATTGCCTCTACACCACCAATCGGGCGATGGATCTGGCCCACCGCTTCCGTCTGCCGCTGATCCTGCTAAGTGATCAGTACCTGGCCGACTCCAAGACCGAGATCCCTGAGATCGATTTTAACCGACTGGTCAATAATGATCATCTGGCCGCCAAGGGCAGTGACTATAAGCTCTACGATAGATCAGTCCTTGAGAGCGGCGCCAAATACGCCGGCTACGACGAATCACTCATGCTCTATGACTCCCACCTCCACTTAGAGGATGGCCTCTACTCCGATACGATCGAGGTGACCAATCAGTATAAGGAGCGGGTGCTTAGCAAGCTGTCGTTGATCAAACAGGTGCTAGAAGCCCCCAAGTACTACGGCGATAAACAGCCCGATATATTGCTTATCAGCTGGGGCTCGAATCGCCAGATCCTGGAAGAGGCCATGGCCCGTTGGGAACAGTCGTCCATCGGTCTGCTCCACTTCACCGACCTCTACCCGCTCGATCCCGACTGGCTAGAGCCCTACTTCGGCCTAGCCAAAACGGTCGTCAATGTCGAGCTGAATGCCTTTAATCAGTTTGGGAAGTATCTTCGAGGTGAGACCGGCTTTAGCTATGACCATACCATCAATAAATTTGACGGTCGCCCCTTAAGCGTCGACTTCGTCCTAGCGAGACTGGAGGAAATCCATGAATCCCTTTAAAAAAGATGTCGCCAATGCCTGGTGTCCGGGCTGCGGTAACTTTGCCATCCTCAATGCCCTGCAGGCCGCCCTGCATGAAGAGGGGATCGCCCCACACGAGGCCTTTGTCATGTCCGGCATCGGCCAGGCGGCCAAGCTCCCCCACTATATCCGGGCCAATGCCTATAACGGCCTCCACGGCCGGGCACTGCCGGCTGCCATGGGCGCTCACGCCGCCAATCCTAATCTAAAGATCATCGTCACCTCAGGCGATGGCGATACGTACGGCGAGGGCGGCAATCACTTCCTGCACCACGTCCGCCGAAATGTCGACATGCTCCACCTGGTCCATGACAATCAGGTCTACGGTCTGACTAAGGGCCAGGGCTCACCCACCACCGCCATGGGCCAGATCACGACCCTGCAACAAGACGGCATGAAGAGCCTGCCGGTCAATCCGGTCCTGCTGGCCCTATCGCTTGGTGCCACCTTTGTCGCCCGGGCCTATTCGCAAAATATCGAGCAGCTAAAGGAGCTGATCAAGGCCGGACTAAACCATCCCGGCTATGCCTTGATCGATATCTTTCAGCCCTGTGTCTCGTTCAATAAGGTCAACACCTACCGCTGGTACAGCGATAATACGGTCGCCCTGCCTGAGGACTATGATCCGACCAATCTGGAGCTGGCGATGGAGTATGCCAAACGCGAAGCCCCCGAGATCCCGCTGGGGATCTTGTATCAGGTGACCCAGCCGCACTTTCTACAGAAGCAGACCCATCTCGACCGACCGATCATCGAATACGACAGACAGCCCGAGGATATCAAACGTCTGCTGGAAAACCACCGCTAAGGAGGACGCATGATCAAAGGAATTCTGGCCACCATCGGACTGCTGATCGTCTTGCCGTTTTATTGCCTCTACCTGATCGGCAGGGCCATCGGGGCACTCTTCGGTGTCAAGGCCAAGCCCGGCCCGACCAATCGAAAGATCCGGTCTGTCCGGACGCCGGCAAAAAAAGCAAAACGAGTCGGCCAGTCGACCAAGGAGTTCGACATCGACGAACTAGAAATATACGACGCCATGTTCGATGACTAGCCGTCATACCCGCTCCCTTTTTGGAGCGGGTTTTCTTAGGGTATAACAAAACCAAAGGAGGAGAATGATGAAGCGACTCAGTTTATTTCTACTCATCAGCCTGCTGATCTTTAGCGGCTGTGCTCAGCCCATCCCACGCTCCTCGACCCAGGAGAGGGATCCGCCGAGTGAACCGGTGAGCGAGGTACCTGACAACCTACCGGCTAATAATACGCCGGCGCCCGAGGCCCCGTCAGACGGCCCAAGCGAAGCCCTGCTGGCACAGGCCCTCCAAGACGCCGATGCCGATGAGGCCGAAGTCACAGTACTCTTATTCGAGAGCTATGCCGAGGGCCCCGATCAGATCTCGGTCCTGCTCTTTAGCTTCGAAGACGACGCCTACCTGTATGAGTTTATTGGTGATCATTTGCTTAGTGAGATCGATCTTGAGGCCAAATACCTGCCTCAATCAGCCTACGACGGCCGCTTTATCACCAGACGTCAGGCCAAGCAGATCGCTCTGGCCAAGGTCTCAGCCGATGAGGCCGATATATCAGACTATGACGTCTTACTCGATGAAGACGACTCTCAAGTGATCTATCAGATCGAGTTTCAACTTGAGGACCAAGATCATGAATTCAAGATCGACTTCTACACCGGAGAGATCAGACACCACGATGTCGACGACTAGACAAAATGAATGAAACAAAAAAATGGAGGCTACGATGAAACGATTATTATTTTTGACCCTGATCAGCCTGCTGCTGATCACCGCCTGCAGTGCACCGACGGATGAGCCGGTGACGGAGGATCCGGCACCGATCACGGAGCCGGAGAGCCCGGCCGAGGAGCCGACACCGCCCCCGGCTGAGCCCACCCCGCAGCCGGCCGATCCGACCGATAAGCTGGCTCTCTCACTCCAAGACGCCGGTCTAAGCGATGCCGATGTGACGCTGCTGCTCGATCGCCAAGTGTCCGAGGGCCCAAGAGACGTTCGGATCATTAAGTTTTTGCATGATGACACCGTCTATTTCTACAAATACCTCGATGATCGCCTGCTCGATCGGGAGCGCTACCCCGCGTCCGCCCAAGCCACGACGCCCGATGGCGGGATCGAACCTGATCAGGCCAAGCAGATTGCGCTGGATAGCGCCGGTCTGAGCGAGGCCGACATCACAGACTATGACATCGAAGTGGATGTCGAGGACAACCGACTGATCTATCAGATCGACTTTGAGGCCGGTTCGTTGGAGTATGAATACGAGATCGACTTCTATAGCGGTGACATCCTAAAAGAAGAGATCGACGACTGATCCTATAAGTCAAACGAGGCCTCATCGGCCTCGTTTCCTTTTTTCCTCATATTACCTATCATTTCGCTCCGGCCATCGCCGAATACTTCTTATGATAGACCAGCCTCATCAAGCGACACTCCCAAGCCGGGATCGGGTTTTGGCGGTAGATCCTAGCCACCTGAGCCGCCCGGGCATTCTTTTCAAGCACCGCCCGGACGCTTCTGGCCTCCTGCTCGTCCTGACCGAAGCACAGCGTATAGGCCTTATCCGGCCCAAATACCGCCTGATTGCCCCTTCTTTTATGACCGACACTCACACCCACGATCTGAGCAAAATCATCCAGGTAGGGCTTGAGTGCCCCCTCGGGCAATTGCTTGACCTCATCGTCTGTCGAGACGATCAGTGTCTCGGCCGGATAGGCCACTTGTCGCCGATCTCTTAAGGCGGTCTCGAGCACATTGTCGTAGCTGAGATCGTCTCGGACGCCGCCGTCTCGGCCGATCAGCTTCTCATAGGCAGCCCGGCAGACCTCCTCCAGCGCCTCGGCCCGCTCGATCGCCTGATCGATATCCTCCGCGATGATAAGAGCACCGTGACGAGCCATCAGCACCACATCGGAGGTGCTTGATCGAAGCGCCGCTTCGATGTGTTGATGCAGCCCTTTCGTCCCGGGTAGGCCATAGCCCGCCACCGGGATCGACACGGTCCCCAGGATCGCTTGATGTGCCTGACCGACCGTCAATTCACGCGGTGATAGCGACAGCGCACTGGCATAGACCTGATGGGTGTGCAGGACGACCCTGGCCTTGGGCCGGTTCAAATAGACCAGGGCATGCATCGGCGCCTCCGACGACGGCTTAAGGGGTTGATCCGGCAGGGCTTTTTTAGTCTCAAGTGATACGCTGACTAGATCTTCCGGCGCCATCGTGTCATAGGCTCGGCCCGAGGGCGTGATCAACAGGGCGGTATCATCCACCTTCAGGCTGAAATTGCCCCAGGTCCGTACGACCAAGCCTTTGGCCAGGAGCCGTCCGGCCAGCTCGATCAGTTGTTGTCTCAATCTGTAATCTCGCTCTTTTGCTTCCATCAGCCGATCCTCTCCACCTGTGAAAAGACCCGATCGAAGGCCTCCAGCGATTGATCGATCAATTCCTCCGTATAGGCGGCACTCGTATAGAGGCGACTGCCCGCCAGGGTGACCAGACCCTCGGCCATATAGGCGGCTCCCATATGCTCCATTTCCTTCTTTCGTTTCGAGGTTTCTTTTAGCACCCCCGGGATCTGCCACGGCTTGGACCAATCGATCGAAAAGATCATCGTTCCGACGGTCTCCAGGTGACAGATCGAGCCCTGATTGAAGGCGACAAACGGCAGATCGTGCTGCTTGATCAGCTCTTTTAGGCCTCGAGTCAAGCGATCGCCCATGGCATTGGCCGTCTGACAAGCCCCGGTCTCAACGATTTCTTTTAGGGTGTAGTAGCCGGCCAGAGCGCTGAGCGGTGTGGCTGCCATCGTCCCTCCGACCAGGGCCTTTTTGACCTTGCCGCCGCCGGCGATCCCGGCGGATAGGTATTTCATGAACTCCGGCTTACCACCGAGGGCTCCGGCCCCGGGATAGCCGCCGGCAATCACCTTGCCAAACACGGTCAAGTCGGGATCGATCCCAAACAGCCCCTGAGCGCCGTGCTGACTGAGGCGAAAGGCTGTGACCACTTCATCAAAGACCAAGAGCGCGCCGTATTCTCGGCAGAGCGATTCGACTCCTTGGAGAAATTCGACCGAGATCGGCCGCGTGCCGCTCTCGGGCCCGACCGGCTCGATCATGACGGCAGCCGTGCCGCCCAAGCGCTTCTTCGCCCTTAGCTTTTTCTCAAGATCCGCCAGATCGCCCGGGAAGAATTCATCGATATATTTAAACATGCTTCTGGGCACCCCATGGGCCTGGGTGAACTTACTGCCCGGTACCCGGATGCCATAGGCGCATTGATCCGACCAGCCGTGATAGGCTCCGCCCATCTTGAGGATATGCTTTTTACCGGTAGCCAGTCTTGCCACCCGAAGGGCTGCCATACAGGCCTCGGAGCCGGAGTTGAGCATCCGCAGCCAAAAGACCGAGGGCATCTGCTCGGTGACAAGCTTGGCCAGCTTGTACTCATACTCATGAAACAGTCCCGTCGAGGGGCCGCAATCATTGAGCAGCTCGATCACCTTGTCTCGGACCGAGGGCGGATTCGATCCCAGGACCGTCGGGCCGCCCGCTTGGAGAAAATCGAAATAGCGGTTGCCGTCAAGGTCGTAGAGATAGGCGCCGTCGGCCTTGGTAAAGACCAGCGGAAACGGATGATTGAAGGCCAGGTTATGCTGGACCCCTCCCGGGATCACCTGCTTGGCCTCTTCGATCATGCAATAGCTTTGTTGGCATTTGGCGCCAAAATAATCCGATTCATAGCGGGCCAGCGCCGCCGGCGATACCGAATAGATCGGTTGTTTGATCAGTCCTTCCAGTTCGGCCGTGATGGCCCGGACAGTCGTGGCAGAGATATCGATCATAATAGCCTCCTTCGGTCGAGTCATGACTCACTTTTCTTCAATGTATAACACTTTGGCTCATAAGTCAATGAAGCTTGATATATTCAGGCTTCTTTTTCTTTCTTATGCTATAATAAGAAAAAACACCTGTGAGTCACTACTCACTATGGGAGGATCTATGACCGACTACTCATCACGCCGGTTTCAAAAGCTGTCGCCAAAAAAGCAGCAGGCGATCATCCAAGCCGCCATCGAGGAGTTCTCCGAGCACGGCTATGAGAATGCCAATACCAACCGGATCGCGGCCTCTGCCGGCATCAGTGTCGGTGCCTTGTTCACCTATTTTGATAATAAACGTCAGCTGTTTTTGGCCGTGACGGAGCTCGGCGCTCAGACCATCGAGACCCTAGTCGAATCACTGCTTCGCCAGGACACCACCACCGAAGACAAGTTTGAGCAGTTGCTTCGCTTGATCCTAAAGACCAGTCGCCGGGAGCGCTCGCTTGTCAGGCTCTATCATGATCTGAGCTCGATCGGCAATAAAGAAATAATCGATCCGCTGGCGACGAGGCTCGAAAGCTATACCGCCAAGGCCTATGAAAAGCTACTGGATGAAGGTGTTCGCCGCGGTGAAGTCCGCTCCGATATCCATCTTAAAATGGCGGCCTTCCACCTCGACAACCTGTTTCTCTCACTCCAATACGCCTATGCCTGTGACTACTATGAAGCCCGCTTTGGCATCTATGTCTCGGACAATATCCATCATGAGACCTATGATGACTTTGTCGTCGGCGAAACGCTGAAGATCCTCCGCGGCGCTTTTTTGACCCCCCGTCTCTAAAGGAGTTTTGTATGAGCACCATCCTCAGCTTCGATATCGGCACGACCGGTGTGAAAACGTGTCTCTATACCGTCACGCCCGATGATGTGTGTCTGGTCGATACCGACTATGCCACCTATTCGCTCTTTTTTCTACCTGAGGGCGGTGCCGAACAGGATCCCGAGGAGTGGTGGCAGGCGATCGCTCAGACGACCCGATCGATCGCTTCGCGCCAAGCGTCACTGATGAGCGATCTCTCAGGCATCACCTTTTGTTCGCAGATGCAAAGCGTTGTGTTGGTCGATGACTCGGGTCTGCCGGTCCGGCGCTCACTCAGCTATATGGATCAGCGCTCGACCGATCTTCGAAAACAAAAGAGCGGCCTTGGGCCTAAGATCGCCGGTGTCGGTCTGCCGCTTCTGGTTCGCAGTCTCTACCATACCGGGGTCGTTGCCGCCAGCGATAAGGATCCGCCTTGGAAATACCTCTGGGTCAAGCACCATGAACCCGATATCTTCGCACGGGCCTACAAATGGCTCGATGTCAAAGAAAGCCTGATCGCCCGGATGTGTCGTCGCTTTGTCATGAGCCGCGACAGCGCCTTTGCGACACTTCTGATGAATAAAAAAGACGACCGATTTTCACAGTCGCTTCTAAGAAAGCTTGGGATCACGCCCGATCATCTGCCGGAAATCGTGTCGGCGACCGATTGTGTCGGGCGGCTGTTGCCGGGACCGGCCAAGGAGCTCGGGCTAAGAGAAGGCATCAAGGTCTTTGCCGGCGGCGGCGATGCCTCACTGGTCGGTCTGGGAGCCGGCTGCGTTCGACCGGGCCAGGGCCATATCTATATGGGCACCTCCGGCTGGGCCAGTGTCATCACCGACAAGCGAGTCGTCGATACCAGTCATATGATCGCCTCTGTCGTCGGCGTTCAACCGGGACTGTTCAATTATTTTGCCGAGCTGGAAACGGCCGGCAAATGCCTCGAATGGGTGCGGGATCACTTAGCACTCGATGAGATCAATATCTACCTGGAAAAAACCCGGGTGACCGACGACCCCGGCACTCAGTATCACAGCCTATATGACTATCTGTCGCAGGTGATATCGACGGCCGAGGCCGGCTCTGGCGGGGTCCTGTTTGCTCCGTGGCTCCATGGCAATCGCTGTCCGTTTGAGGACGCCTACGCCCGGGGAATCTTTTTTAATATCGGTCTGGAGACCGGTAAGACCGAGATGATCCGGGCGGTCATCGAGGGCATCTGTTATCATCTGCGCTGGTCGCTGGAGGTGATCGAGCAGAAGCTGCCGGTCGATCAGACGCTGCGCTTTGTCGGCGGCGGTGCCTTATCCGAAGTCACGGCTTCGATCCTGGCCGATATCCTGGAGCGGCCGATCGAGCTGGTGGTCGATCCCCAAAATGTCGGAGCTCTCGGCGGGGCATTGGTGGCGGCTGTCGGCCTAGGCGTCCTGCCCGATCTTGAGGCCACCGCCCACCTGATAGTCCCCCGGACCACCTTCGAGCCAAACGAAGCCAGCTATCCGGTCCATCGCCAAAACTTTCGGGCTTTTAAGGAGCTCTACCGGCGAAATAAGGCCATTTTTGAACAGCTCAATCAAAGCAATTCCTAAAGATAAACGAGGCTGACATGTCAGCCTCGTTTATCAATCCATAGTACTTTCAAAAGATAAGTCTTCGTCCGGTGATTGGATCCAAGTTGTCGCATTGGTAACGTCACAATTGCCAAGTTATTCCTGTTGCCAGTCTCACCTGGTAAGAGAGATGCCAGTACGCAAAGTAGGTTCCCTTCCCTCCAAGTCTATGGAGATAGAATAAAATTCTATTAATTTAATTATAGAGCTTGTTGGCAGGTTTTGCAAGGCTAAATTATCAAACCTGCAACACAGTTCGACTTAGAGCTCCTCCTCCGACTGCTTGAGCAGGTAGTTGAGATAGGACTGCAGCGGCACGGCCACCACAAAAAGCAGCCAACTGATATGCCACCAGCCGGTCATAAAACTAACCAGGAAATAGACGACCGTGAGCACGATCCAGAAGTTATCCATCAGGATATGGCGCTGGGCCTTCTTTTGCTTTCTCAGGATCTCACGCTCCTTGTGGCTGATCTCATCAGCGCTTAGGTCCTCGTCCGTTTCGATCCCGAGCTCTTGACGCAGCTCGTCAATATTCCCAAACTCACTGATCACTTGACCGAGGGCTTCGTTATGCGATGCCCCTTCCTCGATCAGGGCCTGATACTTATCCTCCATCAGCTCGCTCAACTGCGTCTTGACCCGCTCGGTGGCCTCATTTTCGGGCCAGGAGCGAAACATCGTTTCGATATAGCTTCGGATCATGTCCATCTGTTCACCTGATAAACCTTTCTATCACTTGCTTGATGAGCTCCCACTCCCGACATTTTTCTTCGTAGTAGTCACGGCCGGCTTCAAGCAAACGATAATACGTTCTTCTTTTACCCGAGGACTCATCGGAGAAACTGGCGACATAGCCGGCCTGCTCCAAGCGGCTCAGGGCCGAATAGAGCGTGGTTTCCTTGAGGATATACTTCTCCTGTGTGCGCTGTCTGATCTGACGCGATAATTCGTAGGCATAGGAGGGCCGATCCATCAAAAAATACAGGATCATCGTATCGACATATCCTCGGATCATATCACTCGATATCACAGCCTCACCTCCTATGTCTGTCATACTATGTCTGTCGTAGTATCTATAGGATACCCCTTCACCAGCCCATCAGTCAATCCCTTTTTAAAAAAGAAATCGTTATCATCAGATAAACCTATCCACAGCATACCGACATTCAATCAACGAAGGCGACCGGACTGCTATAAAATAGTCCTTGGAGGTACGCTATGAATCAACTACCGGAAATTTTTGACAGTTTTGCTGAAGCCAGAAAAAACGGTTTTCTGGCCGCCAAGGAGTATAAGGATCAGGGTCATGTCCTGATCGGAACGTATTGTACATATATGCCACAGGAGCTGCCCTTGGCCATGGGCGCCGGCATCGTCAGCCTGTGTGCTACCAGTGATGAGACGATCGTCGAGGCCGAAAAGCATCTGCCTCGAAATCTTTGTCCGCTGATCAAGAGCAGCTACGGCTTTGGCATCACCGACAAATGCCCCTA
>DUPT01000076.1 GCA_012838225.1 Tissierellia bacterium | reverse complement strand
TGGGCTTTGCCTCGGCGATCCTGGCCGAGGCGGGACTGAGCTATCTTGGCCTAGGCGTCCAGCCGCCCGACCCCAGTTGGGGCCGAATGCTCAAGGATTCACAAAACTCGTTTCTAAGTGCCCCGCACTACGCCTTGGCGCCGGGGCTGATGATCACGCTGGCTGTCCTCGGCTTCAATCTGCTGGGCGATGGCATACGCGATTTAAAGGATGTCAAATGAGTCTCTTAGAAGTCACTGATCTAACCATCAGTTTTCCCGATACCACCGGCCGTGAGATCGCGGTCAGCGAGCTCAAGTTTTCCATGGAAACAGGCGACATTCTCGGCATCGTCGGTGAGAGCGGCTCGGGTAAGAGCGTCACGTCACTGGCCATCATGGGGCTGACCAATCCCAATACCCTGATCGAGGCTGACAGGCTAGAGTTTGATGGGAGGGATCTCTTAGCTTTGAGTGAAAAGGAATTTCAACAGATCCGGGGGCGGCTGATGTCGATGATCTTTCAAGAGCCGATGAGTGCTCTCAATCCCTTGGTCCCAGTCGGACGGCAGATCGAGGAGGTATTGGAGATCCACTCCGACATCACCGACCGGCAGTCTCGGGTGATCGAGATCATGAAGGAGGTCGGTCTGCCCCGGGCTGAGGAGCTCTATCACCAGCTGCCGTATGAGCTCTCGGGCGGGATGCTCCAGCGCATCCTGATCGCGATGGCGATGATCATGCAGCCAAAGCTTCTGATCGCCGATGAACCGACGACCGCCCTTGATGTCACGGTCCAGGCCCAGATCCTTCGGCTGATGAAACGGCTCAACACGCAGTACCAGACGGCGATCCTTTTTATCTCACATGATCTGGCGGTGATCCGGGATATCTGTCAGCAGGTGATGGTGCTTTATCTGGGCTATATCATGGAGGCCGGACCGGTGGAGCAGCTGATCAAACGGCCGAAGAATCCCTACACCCTGGGCCTGCTAAAGAGCATCCCACGGCCTCATCGGAAGGATCAGCCGCTCTATACCATCCCCGGACGGGTGCCGTCTCTAAGCGAGCGGCCTCAGGGCTGTCCCTTCCATACCCGTTGCTTTAAGGCCAGGGAGCGCTGCCGCCAAGAGCTGCCGCCGCTGGTCGAGACGGGCGACTATAAGCTGCGCTGCTTCTATCCGGTCGAGGAGGCTTGAGATGCGTTTATTGGAGGTCAAGGGACTGAGCAAACGGTTTCGCAAGAACAAACGGACGCCGTTTGAAAAGCAGAGCTACTTTCAGGCCGTCCAACCGGTCGATTTTCATATCGAGGCCGGAGAGACCTTCGGCTTGGTAGGCGAGAGTGGCTCGGGCAAATCGACCATCGCCAATATGATCGCCGGCATCATTTCACCCTCCGGCGGGGAGGTCTTTTTAGATGGGGTGGAGATCCGAGACAAAGCCAAGGCGCGCGAGATCGAACGCGAGATCCAGATGGTATTTCAGGATCCGTATAATTCACTCAATCCCGTCAAGCGGATCGGCTGGCAGATCGAGGAGCCGCTGCGGGTACACGGGATCGGCAATCGGGTCTCCCGAAAAAAAGAGGTCATCAAGATGCTTGAGCTGGTCGGGATGGATGAGACGTATCTCAAGCGCTATCCGCATGAACTCTCCGGCGGTCAGCGTCAGCGGATCGTGATCCTGATCGCCCTGATCCTGCGGCCAAAGCTTGTCATCTTGGATGAGCCGGTCTCATCGCTTGATGTATCGGTCCAGGCTCAGATCCTCAATCTCCTGAGAGATCTCCAGCGCCACTTCGATGTGGCCTATCTGTTCATCTCGCACGATCTGCAGGTGGTCGAATATATGAGTGATCGGATCGGCGTGTTAAAGAATGGTAAATTAGTGGAACTGGCACCGACTGATCGTCTGATGTATCAGGCGCTTCATCCCTACACCCAGAGCCTATTGGCGGCCATGCCTGAATTGGACGATAAAACCAAGAAAATAGTTGACAATTCAAAGTATAAATCGATCTGTTCAACCCAGACCGGTTTTATTGAAGCTTCGCCCGATCACTTCGTTTTTTGTGAAAGCCGATAGGTCGGGCTTCTTTTTGGGGTAAGTATCTGTAGACGACAGACGATAAAGGAGAATATGATGACGAATCCATTGAAACTGATCCTGCCGGCCGTGTTCGGCATCCTGACGCTGTTTGCTATTTTGATGTTTGGGGCGGCCTATGATACGGTCCAAAAGCAAGAGCAGGCCATGATCTCGCCGGAGCATTTGTAGACTTTATCAGTTTTGAACCGCTATATTACAAAACTGTTAGAAAAATTTTGAAATGAATCATTTTTCTGGCAGAATATTATATATAGGAAGAGACTTGAGATTAAGTTTAACAAAGTAAATAGTCCCCGCTCCGAGACATATTAATATAGGAAAGAACTTTTTTCTGTTGAAATTCAGGGATTCTTCGATTGCGAAGAATCTCTTTTAATTTTGTCTTTTATGTTATACTCGTGTTGTGAATCTCGAGAATCACTATTCTGAATAAAGGAGCGTAATCCGTTTATGGAGAACAATCAAGAACGTGGCCAATGGAATGATAAGCTCGGCTTTTTGCTGGCTGTTATTGGTTCGGCAGTTGGTCTGGGAAACATCTGGCGCTATCCTTACCTGCTGTATAAGGATGGTGGGGGTGCCTTCCTGGTGCCATACTTCATTGCCATCATTACGGCCGGTATCCCGCTGGTCTTGCTTGAGTATGGCTTTGGTCATAAATTTCGCGGTTCGGCACCGCTGAGCTATACTCGGGCCAATCGTAAATTTGAGTGGATCGGCTGGGTCCCCGCGTTTGCATCCATGGTGATCCTGTCCTATTATTGTGTCATTTTATCCTGGGCGGCCAATTACCTGATCAAATCCTTCAACTTCGGTTGGAGTGCTGACCCCAATGCCTACTTCTTCGACAGCTTTTTGCAGCTGAGTGATGGACCGTTTAGTTTCTCTCATTTCAGCTGGCCGATCCTGATCGGCATCATCCTGATCTGGGGGATCAACTGGTACTATACTTATCGCGGAGTGTCCTCCGGAATCGAAAAAGTCAATAAGTTCATGATGCCGACCTTGATCGTCATCATGATCATCATAGTGATCCGCGGGGTGACCCTTGAGGGCGCTACGCTGGGTCTGAATGCCTTGTTCACGCCTGATTTCAGCCGCTTAGGCGATATTAGGGTGTGGCTCGATGCCTACGGTCAGGTCTTCTTCTCGCTGTCACTGGCGATGGGAGCGCTGATCACGTATGCGTCGTATCTGCCGCGTAAGACCGACCTGAATAACTCGGCCTTTATTACCGCCTTCGCCAATTGCGGCTTTGAATTCCTGGCAGCCATCGGCGTATTCGGTATCCTAGGCTTTATGGCGACGCAACAAAATGTCCCGATCGATGATGTCGTAACGCAGTCGGTCGGTCTGGCCTTCGTCGCCTTCCCGCAGGTCTTCAATCTGATGGGGGCTTTCTGGGGCAAGGTGATGGGCGTGTTGTTCTTCGCTTCACTCATCTTTGCCGGGATCACTTCCTCCTTGTCACTGATCGAGACCTTTACCTCGTCATTTATCGATAAAACCGGTGCGGATCGTAAAAAGGTAGCCACCGTAGCCGCCATCATTGGGCTGCTGCTCTCGAGCATGTATGCGACCGGCGCCGGTCTCTATCTCCTCGATATCATCGACCACTATGTCAATGCCTATGTCATCGTCAGCCTGGGGATGGTCGAAGCCATCTTGATCGGCTGGGCGGTCGGCGCTTCGAAGATGCGTGAACACGCCAATGCCATCAGCTATATCCGGCTGGGCTCATGGTGGGATATCATGATCAAGTTTGTGACACCGGTCGTTTTGGCCATCATGCTGGTGCTCTCGGTCGTTGAAGAGGTCCGCAATGGCTATGAAGGCTATCCGACCACGGCGCTATTGGCCTATGGTGTACTGATGATCGTGGTGCTCGTTGTCATCGGCCTGGTCCTGTCGAAACGGCCGTGGCATGATCCGAGGATGGTCGAGCATAGCGGCTTTGAACACGACTACTACCAGACCGACGAATTGTAGGAGGCGAGTATGAGCGGAGCAGCCATCATCTTCATGCTTTTTGGTATGATCTTCTTGTGGGGCGGTTTTACCACCGCGCTGATCACAAGCAGCCGCCGGGGCAAAAAATTCGATTATTGATTCCACTAGAAAAAATGCATCGGAGCATTTCGCCCGATACTCTTTTCCGGTAGGATGAGATAATAAGGCACAGGAAAGACCGCTGTCTAGGCGGTCTCTCTTGTGCCTTTTTTTCACAAGTCTTGCAGTAGCGGCGAGAGGTCAGGGCAGAAAACAGGCCTGAAACCAAGATACATGAACAAAAATTACCATTGCTTCGAAATTTTTTATCGAATTTGCTTTATATATATGTACTTATTTTATTATTCATAGTATACTCTAGATGCCTTATTATTTCATTCTTATCGGAAGGGAGTATTTTTCATGAATGAAACGCAAGAACGCGGTCAATGGAGTGATAAGCTAGGCTTCTTGATGGCCGTCATCGGTTCTGCTGTCGGACTGGGTAATATTTGGCGTTACCCCTACCTGTTGTACAAGGACGGAGGCGGTGCTTTTCTGGTGCCCTACTTTGTGGCGATCATCACGGCCGGTATCCCGCTGGTGCTGTTGGAGTATGGCTTCGGACATAAGTTCCGCGGCTCGGCTCCGCTGAGCTATACCCGGGCCAACCGGAAGTTCGAGTGGATCGGCTGGGTGCCGGCCTTTGCCTCGATGGTGATCTTGTCTTATTACTGTGTTATTTTGTCCTGGGCCTTCAACTACCTGATCAAATCCTTCAGCTTCGGCTGGACCCAAGACCCCAATGCCTATTTCTTTGATGAGTTCCTGGGGCTGAGCAGCAGTCCGTTCGATTTCTCGGGCTTTAGTCTGCCGATCATGGTGGGGATCGTATTGATCTGGGGCATCAACTGGTACTATACCTACCGCGGCGTATCGTCCGGGATCGAAAAAGTCAATAAGTTCATGATGCCGGCTTTGGTCACCATCATGGTGATCATCGTGATCCGCGGCGTGACCCTTGAGGGAGCGACGCTGGGTCTGAACGCGCTGTTCACCCCTGATTTTTCTCGACTGGGCGATATCAGAGTCTGGCTGGATGCCTATGGTCAGGTCTTCTTCTCCCTTTCGCTGGCGATGGGTGCCTTGATCACCTATGCCTCCTATCTGCCGCGTAAGACCGACCTGAATAACTCGGCCTTTATCACCGCCTTTGCCAATTGCGGCTTTGAATTCCTGGCGGCGATCGGTGTCTTTGGTATCCTGGGCTATATGGCGACTCAACAAAACGTTCCGATCGATGATGTCGTGACGCAATCGGTCGGGCTGGCCTTTGTCGCCTTCCCGCAGGTCCTGCTTCTGATGGGACCGTTTTGGGGCAAGCTTATGGGTGTGCTTTTCTTCACCTCTCTCATCTTTGCCGGGATCACCTCCTCACTCTCGCTCATCGAAACCTTCACCTCATCGTTTATCGACAAGACCGGGATCGAGCGCAAGAAGGTCGCTACGGTGGCCGGCTTGATCGGTCTGGCTTCGTCGTTGGCCTATGCCTCCGGTGCCGGCCTCTATCTCCTCGATATCATCGACCACTATGTCAATGCCTATGTCATCGTGACGCTCGGGATGGTCGAAGCGATCCTGATCGGCTGGGTCGTCGGGGCATCGAAGATGCGAGCTCATGCCAATGAGATCAGCTATATTCGGCTGGGTGCCTGGTGGGAGATCATGATCAAGTTTGTGACGCCGATCGTCCTGTTTGTCATGCTGGCGCTCTCGATCGTCCAAGAGATCCGGACTGGCTATGAAGGCTACCCGACCTCGGCGCTGCTTCTCTACGGGGTCCTGATGATCGTGATCGCCGTAGTGTTTGGTATCGTCATGCAGGCCAGGGGGTGGAATAATCCCGCCATGGTGAAATACGATGGCTATGAGCATGACTACTACGAACTCGAACAAAAGCGTTAGGAGGCTATAATGAACGCAACAGCGATCATCTTTATGCTCTTTGGTATGATTTTTCTATGGGGCGGCCTATCGGTTGCGCTGTGGCATAATCAGAAGACAGAAAAACAATTGGGCAAGGAAGAGACCTATCAATAGACCGAAAGTGGGAGCATGGCCTAGGCGATGCTCCCTTTTTTTCTTTTTTCACTGTATGAAAATATATTCATAATAGGAGAAAAAGCACACTAAATCGGCCGGACTTATGAAGTAGTGGCCTTTTTTAGTTGGACGATCGTTTTGTATTTGAGAAAGACTTATGTATAATGTAGTTGATTTGTTCTTTATTTGTAATGAATTGAGAACAGCACCTGACAAACTCGACGAAGCCTTCAGAGAGGAGGGGAGAGGGCTCGCTGTCACTGGATTGATTCGCACTAGGGAAAAAGAAAAGGAAAAGTTATGGATGGATTTGTTGATTTGATCGTCAGATTTTCAGACTGGCTCTGGGGCATTCCGATGCTCGTCATCTTAGTGGGAGGTTCGCTCTTTTTGACCTTCCGTTTGGGCTTTATCCAGTTTCGTCATTTTGGTTTTGCCATGAAAGAAACCTTTGGTAAAATGTTTCATAAGCAAGAAGGAGAGGGCACGGTGACGCCCTTCCAGGCAGCCACCGCCGCCCTGGCCTCGACCATCGGGGCCTCGAATATCGTCGGGGTACCGGTCGCGATCGCCTTTGGCGGTCCGGGCGCGGTCTTTTGGATGTGGGTGGTGGCACTCATCGCCTCGGCGGCTAAGTTTGCTGAAATCGTGCTTGGGATCCGCTACCGCGAGCAAAATGAGCACGGCGAGTATGTCGGAGGACCGATGTACTATCTTAAAAACGGTATCAAGGGCGGGCTCGGCAAGGTGCTTAGCGTCGGCTTTGCCTTCTTTTTGATGATCGAGCTGGTGCCTTCGATCGCTACGCAGTCGCTGTCGGCTGTTCAGACGGCCTCGACCGTCAATATCCCGCCGCTCGTGATCGTGGCTGTCCTAGTGATCCTGGTCGGTCTGGTGGTATTTGGCGGCCTGACGCGGATCGGGAAGTTCTCTGAGAAGCTGGTGCCGTTTATGGCGCTGCTCTACCTGATCGGCGGGCTGGTGATCATCTTGTCCAACTACGCCCACATCGGTGAGGCGTTTGGTTCGATCTTTAAGTATGCCTTCACACCGGCGGCGGCTACCGGTGGCTTTGGCGGGGCGATGGTGGCTCAGGCGATCCGCTGGGGAACGGCCCGCGGCGTCTATTCCAATGAAGCCGGCATGGGGACCGCTCCGATCGCTCACAGCGGTGCGATCACCGATCATCCGGTGCGCCAAGCCATGTGGGGGATGTTTGAGATCGTGGTCGATACCTTGATCGTCTGCAGTATTACGGCCCTGGTGGTACTGACCAGTGGGCTCCACCTGGAGATCCCGGCGACCGAGGCCGCCAGCATGCCGGCGATCGCCTTCCAGCAGCTGCTCGGTGATGGACTGGGCGGCGGTCTGGTCAGCTTTAGCATCTTCTTGTTCGTTCTCTCGACCATCACGGTCATCACCTGGTATGGTAAGACCCAAGCCGAGTTTCTGTTCGGCTCGACCTTCTCGAATATCATGGTCGTGGTCTACCTCGGGGCGATCGTGCTGGGAGCCTATGGCGGGATCGAGACGACCTATAAGTTTCTCGATATCCTGCTGGCTGCCATCATCATCCCGAATATGATCGGTCTGGTGATGCTATCGGGTGAGGTGAATGAGCTGAAGAATGAGTTTTTCAATAATCCGGAATTGTACCCGAGAAAGAAACAGGTCAGGCAATGAATTGGACAGAAATAGGTCAACAGATCCGCGATTTTGCGGTCGAGTTGACGCAGGTCAAAAGTGTCGTCGGCTCCCCTCAGGAGCTCGATTCGACTAAAAAGGTGATGGAACGCCTGGAGGCGATGGCGTATTTCAAACAGCATCCCGACAGGCTCTACTATGTCGATATCGCCGATGATCAGCTGGGACGAAACTCCGTCCTGGCCTATATCAAGGGCGAAAAGGGGGATAGCCAAAAGACGGTCGTGATGATCGGTCATACCGATACGGTCGGTACCTCCGACTACGGTGAGATCGAAGCCTATGCCACCCGGCCGGATGAGCTGCCCGAGCAGTACCAAAAGCTCATCCTGCCTCAGGATGCGATCGACGATTTAGCCAGCGGTGACTATATCTTTGGCCGCGGCATCTTTGATATGAAGACCGGGGTGTCGATCCTGATCCATCTGCTAGAGCAGTTCTCACTCGATCCATCACAGCTTGAGGGCAATCTCGTGCTGGCCGCCGTCAGTGATGAAGAGGGCAACTCCGGCGGGATGCTCGGAGTCGTCCCGGAGCTGATCAGGCTTCAGCAAAAGGAGGGCTTCGAGTATCAGGCGATGGTCGATACCGACTACAGCGCTCCTCGCTTTGATGGCGATGAGACGCGCTATCTCTATGTCGGGACGGTGGGTAAGCTGATGCCGAGCTTCTTTTGTGTCGGCAGTGAGGCCCACGGGGGCGACCCGTTTCGCGGGATCGATCCCAATCATATCGCCTCCGCCATCGTTCAAGAGATCAACTTCAATATGGACTATGCCGAGGAAGCCGAAGGCGAGACGACCGTACCGCCGATATCGCTTCGCCTACAGGATCTAAAGCCGGAGTATTCGGTCCAAACGGCCAAGACGAGCTATGTCTATTTCAATTTCTCGACCCATACCAGCACGCCCGATGCGATGCTGCCCAAGGTCAAGGCCGGGGCGAAGAAGGCCTTTGAGTCGGTCATCGATCAGCTGAACCGGCAGTACCGGATCTATGCCGAGCGCAATCACTTTGAGTTTGAGGAGCTGCCCTGGAAGGCCAGGGTGCTATCGTATGCCGAGCTACTCGAGCAGGTGATGGCCGAGCGAGGCGAC
>DUPT01000009.1 GCA_012838225.1 Tissierellia bacterium | reverse complement strand
TTTGAGAAATAACGGAATAGTTCTTGTTTAAGCGAGGCACGGCAATGGTCTCGTTTGTTTTTTATTTCCTCGTACGGTCGGAAATGGCCCCAAAAAAGGCTTTAGGTTTTTATGAAATCCTACCATACCTGAAATTGTAGAGGATGAAGAGGAAGAGCCGGAGATCGAGGAAGCGCAGCCGATAATTCTGAAATATTAATGAATGCAGCCCTTGACCGAGTAAATCAGTATACACGAACTGCGGGTCTTGATAAAGATGTTCTCTATGCGACTGTTGCAATAGATTCGAATGGTAATAGCTTTTTTGACACAGACATTCATGAGATGTTAGACCGCTCAGGTTTTAATAGACCGGACTTATTTGGCGCTAAAGAATGGTACGAAATAGATCTGCAAACAGCAATTGAAGCCATTACTTTATTTAAATCGGGATCAAGAAATATCTATCCTGTAGCTAAGAGAACACCAGATATTGTCTTTAGACCAGAACAAAGAAAAGCAATTGATAAAACCATAGGCCGCTTTGCTGATAGAAGAGGAACAATAAAAAAAGGGAGATCATTTTTTATGGAACGCTAAAATGCGATTCGGTAAAACGCTGTCATCATTGCAGATAGTAAAAGAACTTGGTTTTAAAAGGACAATTATAGTCACGCATAGGCCGGTTGTCCGAAACAGTTGGTTTGAAGATTTTCGCAAAATATTTAAAGAGCCTACTGGTTTTTATTTTGGCTCAACAACAGCAGGCCTCACATTAAATGACTTAATGAGCTTGCTCCATGATAATGATAGCAATAAAATCATATATTTTGCATCCCTCCAAGACTTGAGAGAGTCACGAGCTATTGGAGGGCTTTATAATAAGAATGAGATAATATTTAACACAGAATGGGATTTGGTTATTATAGATGATATCAATGAAATAGTACAAACCAAATTGGTCAAAAACGAACAGAAATATCCAGTATCGATGGCCTATGGCAAAAAGAACAAGTATACCGACTATTTGAAAGGCGAGGTGTCTGAGTAGATCAACTCATCTGATAGCTTCAATAACGCCTCCAGTTGTTTCACACTTAGGACCATCGCCGGTATATGGTGGTTAGGTAGCAGGTTTGATAGAACCACGACAGCGATATTTTTTCCCGCTTGAAAAAGAAGCGACTGTTTCTAACATAGCACGGATTTGTTGAGAGTAGATGAAGCTTGGTTTAAGTTCAGGCAAAGTCGTTTGAAAAAGGGTCTGGAAAAGAAGCGACTGTTTCTAGCATAGCACGAGGATGTAAAGGCTTGGTGTGGGACTGGTTAAGCCTGCTTAAACTCCTTCAAACGATCTAGGTTTTATTTTTGGGTGGTAGAGGTATCAATGGAGTGGAGGTGAAACATGTCATTGATCAAACAAGGAGCAAAGGCTCCGGACTTCACATTAAAGGATCAACACGGAAAAGACGTTTCTCTCACCGACTATCAAGGTAAGATGGTTCTACTGAGCTTTCATCCCATGGCCTTTACCGGCGTCTGTATCGATCAGATGCGGGCCCTGGAGAGCCGCTACGATGAGCTCGAGAAAAAGGGGATCGTTCCCCTGGGTATCAGTGTCGACGCCGTGCCCTCGAAGGGCGTCTGGTCAGAAAGCATGATGCTTGAGAAGCTTCTCATCCTATCAGATTTCAATCCACTGGGAGAAGTCGCCAAGGCCTATGGCAACTTCATCGACAAAGAAGGCTTTTCCGGTCGAGCCAATGTATTGATCGGTCCTGATGGTACGGTCATTTGGTCCAAGCAATACGATATTCCGGAGCTGCCTGGTTTAGACGAGGTACTGGAGCAAGTTTAGGTGAAAAGATCAGAGTTGCCTGAGGGCGACTCTTTATTTGATTCTATCTGTTTCTCGGATGACGTTTAGCTTGGCGCTCATTGCCCCGCTTGAAATTACCGGTGACCTTGGCCATCAGGAGCTGGACCTCCTCATCACTCAGCCGAGCTATTTTCGATCGGAAGTCAGCCGCTTTATGGCCGCTCAGGGTCATGACCGGCTGACCTAGCCAATAGATTTTGATCGTTTGCCGGTCTCTTGATACTCGGTAGGTGAAATTCTTCATTGTAGCCTCCAAGGGATGCATACCCCGGTAGCTTGGTAGATCACTTTGAGGGTTTAGTTGCATTTATGCAACTATGCGTAGAGTAGGTGATGCCTCGGGTATAGGCAGAGTATGAAAGGAGCTGGCATGACCAAACTAACGATTCTACAGATTAATGATACACACAGCTATTTAGAACTCCATAATGAACACTTCTATGGCGCTGATGGGATTGAGGTCCGACCGGCCGGTGGCTATGCCAGACTGAAATCACTGGTCGAAGACATCCGGCGAGACCATGAGCATGTGCTGCTGTTCGATAACGGGGACACCATTCACGGCACCTATGATGCTGTTCAGTCCAAGGGCTGGAACATGGTACCGGTACTAAAGCACATGGCCTTTGATGCCATGACCTTCCACTGGGACAGCGCCTATACACCGGCCAACCTAAAAGAGATCTCAGAGGCCGTCGGCTATCCGGTGCTGGCACTCAATGTCTATGACAAACAAACTGATGAGCGAGTCTTTGAACCCTATATGATCAGGCAGGTCGGTGGACTTAAGGTCGGGATCCTCGGTTTGGCCGCCAACTTCATCGACAAGATGATGCCCGATTCCTTCCACGAAGGTGTCTATTTTACTCTGGGCGAAGAAGAGCTGCCCGGCCTGATCGAGGAGGTCAAAATGCAGGGAGCTGAGCTTTTGATCCTCCTAAGCCACAACGGCTTCAATCAAGACATCCAGCTGATGAAGGACGTCGATGGCATTGACATCTGTCTCTCATCTCACACCCACAACCGGATCTTTGAGCCGGTCTATGTCGGCGACACCGTCGTCATCCAATCAGGCTCCCACGGCTCATTCCTGGGTCGGATCGAGCTGGAATTCGATACGACGATCAAGTCGCTTCGGCATGAGCTGATCGAGATCGTTCCCGAGATCGAAGAAGACGAGGCGATGAAGGCCCTGGTCGATGACGCCTTGGCCGAGCATCGCGATAAATTGAGTGAAGAGGTCGGTTGCACCAAGGACACGCTCCACCGGGCGACCTCGCTCAGTGCCACGATGGACGATATGCTGTTAGAGGCCATGCTTCAGGCCAGTGGGGCCCAGATCGCCTTTTCTAACGGCTGGCGCTACGGCGTCCCGATCCCACCGGGACAGATCACGCTGCGAGATCTCTACCAGATCATCCCGATGGACCCGCCGCTTAGACTGACCGAAATGACCGGCCAAGAGATCCGCGACATGATCGAAGAAAACCTTGAGGCCACTTATTCTTGTGACCCGCATGAGCAAAAGGGCGGCTATGTCAAGCGGATGCGCGGGCTCACAGTCTATATCAAGATCGAGAATCCCTGTCAGCTGAGAGTCCAGCAGATCCTGGTCGGTGATACCGAGCTGGCTTTGGATGAGACGTATCAGGTAGTCTATGTCACCAAGCAAGGCGTACCGTTTGATAAGTATGGTCAGAAGCATCGCGATAGTGATATCACGGCCGTTCAGGCTATGAGAGAGCTACTAAAGGGTGATTGCTACCAGGCCGCCGGCAGACCGTCGGTCATCGTCATCTAGCCCTAGAGAAAAGTGCGATAGGGACCCTAGGTAGGCTAAAAAGAGCCGGTCCCAAAGAATAGGGGTCCGGCTCTTTTTTCACGACAGCGAAGGGAACGACTACTGCCCAGTAAAAGAAATACTGCTTCCACCGTAACACGTCAATGTTAAATCGCGATAAACACCGGATTAACTTGGGGTTAGATTCCCCAATGAAAGGAAAACACATGAAGCTCACCATCCTGCAGATCAATGATACTCATGGCTATCTCGAGCTCCACCCCGAGCACTTCTATGGGCCTGAGGGGATCGAGGTGCGTCCGGCCGGCGGCTATGCCAGACTTAAGAGCCTGGTCGAGTCGATCCGTCAAGCCGAAGAGCATGTCCTGCTATTTGATAACGGCGACACCATCCACGGCACCTTCGACGCCTCGAGTCCAAGGGCTGGCATATGATGCCGGTGCTAAAGGAGATGGCGATCGATGCCATGACCTTTCACTGGGACAGTGCCTATAGCATCGAGAATCTAAAAGAATTGGCTGAGGAGGCCGGCATCCCGGTCCTGGCCGCCAATATGTACTCCAAGGACAA
The DNA here is from genome assembly GCA_012838225.1 of Tissierellia bacterium. Classification (GTDB taxonomy): domain Bacteria; phylum Bacillota; class Clostridia; order Peptostreptococcales; family Acidaminobacteraceae; genus DUPT01. The sequence continues at coordinate 12,492 of DUPT01000009.1, read as the reverse complement.
TGACGAGCGCTACTTTGAACCCTACCTTATCCAACAGGTCGGTCAGATCAAGGTCGGTGTCATCGGTCTGGCGGCTCATATCCTCGATAAGACCACGCCTGAGCGCTTTCGGGAGGGCCAATACCTGACGATCGGTGATGAGGAGCTGGGAGGTTTGATCGAAGAGGTCCGAGGCCAGGGGGCCGATCTCATCCTGCTACTGAGCCATAACGGCCTCAACCAAGACATTCAACTGCTAAAAGACGTCCCCGGGATCGACATCTGCTTATCGTCTCATACCCATAACCGGATCCATGAGCCGATCACGGTCGGGGAGACGATCGTCATCCAATCGGGATCTCACGGCTCCTTTCTTGGCCGGATCGACCTTGACTTCGACGGACAGATCAAGCACCTGAGGCATGAGCTGATTGAGGTCGGACCCAGCATCTCAGAGGATGAGTCGATGGCCAAGCTCGTCGATGAAGCCCTCGAGAAAAACCGAGACAAGCTAGCCGAGGTCGTCGGCTGCACCGAGGAGCTTCTCCACCGGGCAACGACCCTGAGTGCCACGATGGATGATCTGTTGCTTGAGGCCATGCTCCAAGCCGCCGGGGCTGAAATCGCCTTCTCGGTCGGCTGGCGCTACGGGGCGCCCATCCCGCCGGGCGAGATCACACTAGGCGAGCTCTATCAGATCGTGCCGATGGATCCGCCGCTGCGAAGGGTCAAGCTACGAGGCGATGAGATCAAGCAGATGATCGAGGAAAACCTGGAGGCTACCTATAGCTGTGATCCGCATGATCAGCGGGGCGGCTATGTCAAACGGATGCGAGGCCTCAAGGTCTATGTCAAGATCGAAAACCCGTGTCAGCTCAGGGTCCAAGAGATCATCATCGGTCAAGACAAGATGGTGGCCGATAAAAGGTATGACGTCGTCTACCTGACCCGTCAGGGCGTCCCGGAGAAATATGGTCAGGACCATGAGGTGCTTGAGATCAGTGCCATCGAGGCCCTGAGAGAACTCTTGAAAGAGGATTGCTACCGCGAAACGACCTCGCCGGCGATCACCGTTATCTAAAAAAGATAGCCTGATCGGTTTAATCTTTAGCCGATGCGGGCATAACTAGAATGCGAGCTTGTCCGCTTTATTACATCGGAGGCATTGTCAATATGAGGAAACAAGCATTCTTTTCAAACTGCCATTTTGTGGTCGTGATGAACGATCTTGATTTGCCTTGTTAGGGTCACCTTTTGGCTGACCTTTTTTGATGCGCTCCCTAAGAAACTCTACTACATGAGGAGGATCCATGGCTAAGCAAACAACTAAGAAGACGACGAAGAAATCACCCCCTAAGCCGACCCATCCGACACCTGATAAAGACCATAAGACCAGAGAAGAATCACACGATTATCTGACAGCCGAGCTGGTACCGCCGCTAAAAGAGCCGGTCGAGCCGCCCCAGGACGATAAGTCCAAGGAGCTTGAAAAAGACCGGGTCGACAATGCCGGCACGGAGTTTACGACCAATCAAGGGCTGAAGATGTCAGAGGATGAGTTCTCGCTGAAGGCCAGTGCCCGAGGACCGACCCTGCTCGAGGACTTCCACCTGCGGGAAAAGATCACCCACTTCGACCATGAGCGGATCCCGGAGCGGATCGTCCATGCTCGGGGCAGCGGTGCCTATGGTGAGTTTGTCTGTACCAAGGACATGAGTGACTACACGGCGGCTGATTTTTTGAAAAAGGGCACCAAGACACCGGTCTTTACCCGCTTTTCGACCGTGGCCGGCTTTCGCGGCTCGACCGATACGCCGCGTGATGTCCGAGGCTTTGCCGTCAAGTTCTACACCCAGCACGGCAATCTCGATATCGTCGGCAACAATGTGCCGCCCTTTTTCATCCAGGACGCCATCAAGTTTCCTGATTTCATCCACGCCGTAAAGCCCGAACCGCACAATGAGATCCCGCAGGCAGCCAGTGCGCATGACACCTTCTGGGACTTTATCTCCCGCAATCAAGAGACCGCTCATATGGTGATGTGGGCGATGAGTGATCGGGCGATCCCGCGAAGCCTACGGATGATGGATGGCTTTGCCACCCATACCTTCCGGTTTGTCAATGAAGCGGGCAAGGGCACCTTCGTGAAATTCCACTGGCGCTCTCAATTAGGCGCCCATGCTCTGGAGTGGGATGAGAATACCAAGATCTCGGGCAAGGACCCTGATTCGCAGCGACGAGACCTGATGGAGGCCATCGAAGAGGGCGACTATCCGGTCTGGGACTTTTTAGTCCAGCTGCTCGATGAAGAGGATGAATTCAAGTTTGAGTTCGATATCCTGGATGCGACCAAGCTTTGGCCGGAGGAGCTGGTTCCGCTGGTAAAGGTCGGCGAGATGACGCTCAATCGCAATGTCGACAACTTCTTTGCCGAGGTCGAGCAATCGGCCTTCCATCCGGGTCATATCGTGCCGGGGATCGATTTTACGAACGATCCGCTGCTGCAGGGTCGCTTGTTCTCATATACCGATACGCAGATACTCAGATTGGGTGGCCCCAATTTTCACCAGATCCCGGTCAATCGGCCGATCGTACCGGTCCACAACAATCAGCGCGATGGCTACCATATGCATATGATCCACCGCGGACCTGTCAGCTATCAAAAGAGCAGCATCGCTGATGAGTCACCGGTGACACCGCCCTGGCCGACCGGCTTTGAACACTATCAAGAAAAGGTCGAGGGCCATAAGGTGAGAGACCGCAGTGATAGCTTCCGCGATCACTTCTCTCAGGCCATCATGTTCTATAACTCGATGAGTGAGTATGAACAGCAGCATATCACCGATGCCTTTATCTTTGAGCTCCAAAAGGTCGAACGACCCGAGATCCGCCAAAACATCGTCAATATGTTTGCCAATGTCGATCAGGCGATGGCTGAAAAAATCGCCGATGAGGTCGGGGCCGATAAGCCCGATGCCAAGGCCGGCTTCGATCCGGCCGGGATCGAGCCGGGCGAGATGAAGGACTTCGTATCGCCGGCGCTCTCGATGGCCAATACCATCTTCAAGCCCGACACGCGTAAGGTCGCCGTGTTTATCCCGGAAGAGACCGACTATGATATCGCGGGGCTGATGAAGCAGCTAAAGGATAAGAAGCTAAAGCCTGAGCTGGTGGCGCCAAAGCTCGGTCAGACCCATGATGGACAGATCATCAAGCACGCTTATACCTCAGCCTATCCGGTGCTGTTTGATAGCCTGATCGTGATCGAACCGGCCGAGCCGACCAAGAAGTTCCTGGCTCAAGCCGAGATCTATGTCAATGAGATGTATCGTCACTTCAAGCCGTTTTGGATCATTGGCGATGGCCAAGACTATCTAAAAGAAAGCTATCGTGACCAACCCGGGGTGCTGATCGGGCCGGACATCACACTTAAAAAGTATGTCGACCAGGTGGCGAAGCACCGCTTCTGGGAGCGAGAGGTCGAATAAAGTAAAAAAAAGTGGGGGATCAAAACGATCTCCCAATTTTTTTTGGCCTAATACTGAGCCCGGCGATCCTGAAGGATGATCTCATCCTTGGCGCTGATCAGGATCTCATAGTTCATCAGTCGCTCTTGGAGCCTCTGCTCATCGGTGTCTCGACCGGTCAACTTGGTAAAGCCCTGGCGGATCAGACTGACCAGGGGCATCATCCCGCGAAAGCCAAACTCCAGGATGTCCTTACTCAGGCTTGAGAGTTGAGCTTCGATCACCGGACGGATCTCATCGACAAACGGGCCGGAGATGATGATGTATTCCTCTTGATTCTCGAGGCCGATCAGCAGTCGCTCATAGTCCTTGGCCATATAGGTGCGGCCTTCGTTCTCTAAAGCGATCAATTCATCGAGGACCGCTCCGGGGGTCTTGGCGACACTCTTGGCAATGGCTGAGACGACAGACATCGGCAGCTGTAGGGCCGGCTTGTTGCGGGCATTGGATAGGACCTGTTGTGAGATGCCGCTTCGCTTAGCCACATCATAGCGCTTCAGGTCAAAGCTTTGCAGGTAGGTATCGATCAGTAGCATGGTTTCCTCCTGACCAAAGGATACTAAATATAAATTGATTAGTCAAGATATATTGATTAAAAAGCGAGTCTAGAGAGAACACATCGTTGACAAAAAGAAAAGCATAGAAAAAAGAGACGTCCAGCGTCTCTTAGTCTGTTTGGGGATAGACATCGCCCACCTGTTCGGCTTCCAGTGGCAACTTGGGATCGAACATCGGGATCGGTTCGAACTTAAACCGGCTCAGCTTGTGGGCCCGGTCGATCTTTTCGCGGATGATGGGATCGGGCAGGATACCTTCACGCAGATAGGCGTTTAGGGTCTCGTAGCTAAAGCCCAGGATCATCTCATCGGTTTGACCGGTCAATCCATCGGCCGGAGGCTTTACCAGAAACTTCTCCGGTACGCCAAGCTCACGCCCGATGGCGATCACCTCCTCGGTGGTCAACATGCCTAAGGGAGCGAAGGCACCGGCGGTATCGCCATAGATCGTGGCATAGCCGACCCAGTCCTCTGAGAGATTGGAGGTATTGATCACCCGGCTATCATCGATCGATTGGGAGATGGCATAGAGGAGCGTCATCCGGATCCTCGGGGGCAGGTTTAGTCTCGTCTGGGGCGAGATCATCCGATCGGCTAACAGCGAGCTTTTCTCGAGCTGCTGATGGAAGGCACGGCTCATCGGACCGATATCGATCTCACTCCACTGCAGGCCTAAGAACTCAGCGATCTCATGCGAATAGCTGATATCGGGTTGGATCTCATTTGGCATGAGGATGCCATATACATTCTCCGGTCCAATGACGCGGCACATCAGAGCCGCTGTCACCGAACTGTCCTTGCCGCCGGAGATGCCAATCACGGCCGTCTTACCGCCGGAGAGGGCGAGTCGCTCCTTGGTCCAGGCCTCTAGGCGCTCCAGTGTTTCTTTGGGATCAAACTTATACTTCATTTTCCATTACCTCAACTTTTAGTCCTCGCATGATCTCCAAGGCATTCAGATGCAGCCGCTTATCCTTGGCAGCTACTCGATTGGGGGAGATCATCAGGCCTGATTCGGGAAAGATATTCTGTACGATACTGATATTGGACAGGACGCAGACATTGGTCTCGACGCCCATGAACTCGATATACTCAAATTCCTCCTTGCGGTCCTCAAACTCATCGCGAAATTTCAGGGCCGACTCGGGCGAGATGCCGTAGTGGATCTTACGAAACTCCTTGGCGTGTCTAAGCAGCTCCTTGAAGTCCTCGTAGATCTCTTCGGCCCACTCGATCTCCTCGGCCGTTCGCTCCTCATACTCCGATTCGGGATAGATATTCTTCGTATAAGCGATCAGCTCGCCTGTGGCGACGGCGTCCTTCAGTCGGGCGATCAGGGCGGGTTTGATCTCTTCAGCTGCCGGGATATAGAACTTCCCGGACTTATGTAGATAGTCGTTTTGCAGGTCGATGGCAAATAGCATACAAAGCTCCTTATGGTATTGACCTTATAGATATCCGTAAAAGCGGCTCATCAATCGTCTGAGCGATCGATTCGATTAGCCTGGAGGTGAGCGGGTAGAAGAAAATAGCGAAAGCGAAGCGAAAAAAAATCGTCGACCAAAAGGAGAAGACAATGAAGCAGACAGACGATAAGAATAAAACGACCCGGGTAGAGGAGATCGAGCAGCGCTCGGAGGACATTGGTAGAGAGCAGCTGGCGACTCGGCCGGGAAAAGAAGTCAGTATGACGACCGACCCGATCTTTGATGACAGCTTTCCCGGGGCCAACCGGCTGCGGGGCAAGGTGGCACTCATCACCGGGGGTGATAGCGGCATCGGCCGAGCGGCGGCGGTCGGCTTTGCCAAGGAGGGCGCCAAGCTTGTCATCACCTATCTCGATGAGACCCAAGACGCTAAGGATACCGTCGACTATATCAAGGCCTTGGGAGGCGATGTCACGGCTGTGGCCGGTGATATCGGTCATCCGGCCTTTTGTCGCCGGGTCGTCGATCAGACCCTAAAAACCTATGGTCAACTCGATATCCTGATCAATAATGCCGGCGAGCAGCATCCTCAATCAGACATCTCGGCCATCACGCCCAAGCAATTGGAGAAGACTTTTCAGACCAATGTCTTTGGGATGTTCTATCTGGTCCAGGCGGCGCTCGAGCACCTGGAGGCAGGAGCCAGTATCATCAATGTCTCGTCGATCACCGCCTATCAGGGCAGTGCCGGACTGCTCGACTACTCGTCATCCAAAGGAGCGGTGGCCTCGTTTACCCGATCACTGGCCGAGAAGCTGGCCGAGAAAAAGATCCGGGTCAATGCGATCGCGCCCGGTCCCATCTGGACGCCGCTCGTCCCGTCGACCTTTGATGAGGATCACGTCAATACCTTCGGTCATGACACGCTGATGAAGCGAGCCGGTCAGCCGCTCGAGCTGACGGAAGCCTTTATCTTCTTGGCCTGGGAGAGAGCCTCAAGCTATATCACCGGTCAAACGATCCATATCAATGGCGGACGCTTCTTGACCACCTGATAAGCCATAACAGCAGACTGCCCCTGGATTCCAGGGGCAGTGCTTATGTCGGCCTTCACCCGCTTGAGGGGGAAAATTCCTCAGGGGGATCGTCGAAGGCGGGGTCGGTTGGGTTATGTCTTAGTTGGCTTCGTCCTTAGACGGTGTATAGGCTGACTTGGCTTGATCGAAGTCCTTGGTGACACTGCTGAGCTTGGCGTCGCTATAGACCTCTTCGGCGTGCTTGAAGAAGACCTCCTCTTCTTCTTTTAGGTGGTGATCGATCACCTCGTGGAGCACATAGACCTTGGGCTCGAACATCTCATCACTGACCTTCATCAAGAAGATGTCCTCAAACAATAGATCGATCGCCTCGTGTTCGGCTTTGAGGTTTCGGACCAGCTCGGCCTTTTGCTCGCTCTTCTTTGCGACATCGGCAAAGACGGTCTCTTCCTCGGCGTAGTGGTGAGGATCCAACACCTCCTTGATCTGCTTGACCAGCTTCATCGTGGGTCGCTTCTCAAACTGTTCAAACAGCTTGGTGACTTCGTCGTGTTCTTGTTTGATTCGATCGGTTACTTTCATGTCTGACTCCTTCGCTGTTGATTCCTTTCGTCTATACCCAAAAAAGTGGTGGTTGAGCGTTTTTTCGGTAGCAAAACGTGATATATTAGGCCTAGAGGATATGATGGCTACAAAACTTAAGCTCCTACCTTATATTCTATTACTGATCCATTCGGTGATCATCGGTCTATCCTACATCTTTGTCAAACTTTCGATGCAATATGCCGAAACCTTCGATGTCCTGGCCCAGCGCTTCAGCTTGGCTTTTTTATGCTGTGCCATCTATAATCTCCTGCGACGACCCGATATGCGGTTTACCCGGCGTGATCTGATCCGGCTGCTGCCGCTGGGGCTGCTCTATCCGATCAGCTTCTTTTTGCTCCAGATCTTTGGGCTGCGCTATGCCAGTGCCATGCAGACGGGGCTTGTGACCTCGGTCGCACCGGTCATCACGTTGATCTTTGCCCGCTACCTGATCCAGGAGCCGATCCGAAGGCGCCAGGTGATCGGTGTGTTGGTGGCGGTGGCCGGGGTGGTGTTGCTCCAGCTCATGAACCTGTCTCAGGCGGAGGTGGGGGAGTCGGTTGGTTTTCTACTGGTCTTTTTATCGGTCTTTGTCATGAGTCTAAACATCGTCTTGACCCGGGCCTATACGAAAGACTATTCCTGGGAGAAGATCACGACCTATATCATCACCCTTAGCTGGCTGGTCTTTAATGCGATCGCCCTCGGCAGACATCTGGTCCTGGGGGAGTGGGGGTCGTTCTTTTGGCCGCTGCTTAGTCCGGAGTATCTGTTGGTGCTGGCCTTCTTGGGGATCCTGTCAAGCTTTGGCACCTCTCTCATCACTGCCTATGCGCTGAGTCAGGTGGCATCGGTGCCGGTGGCGGTATTTGCCAGCTTCTCGCCGCTGGTGACGATCATATCGAGCATCTGGATCCTAAGAGAGCCGGTCGGTTGGTATCACCTGGTGGGAGGCCTCATGATCACTCTGGGGGCGCTGATCACGAACCTATCCAAGGCTAAGCGATCGACCGATGGCCTGCATGAACGAAACCTTTCGGGGTAAGTTTAAGTATACTGACCAAAAAAGAGGCCGAACTATGAAATCAAATGTCGATAATTATCTGGAACAAAATCCTCGCTGGAAGGAGATCATCATCGCCCTGCGTGAGCTGTTGAAGCCGCTCGATCTGGCCGAGACCATCTCAGGCGGGGATATCAGCTATACCTATCAGGGACGAGACGTTGCGACCATCGAGAGTCTGAGTCGACATGTCTCGCTGGTGTTCTCAAAAGGCGTGCTGCTAGAAGACACCGACTCGGTGCTAGAAGAGCCCGAGAATGGCTCGATCATCAATCGGCAGCTGAGCTTTACCACGACTGAGGCAGTGGCTGATAGGGCCGAGGTGATCGCTGACTTTTTTGACCAGGCGATCGAGCTGGAAAAAGACGGCGTCAAAAGCGTCACGGAACCGGACGATTAGGCGATGACATGGATACCTTTTCACCGTATCTTGAAAAGATCGATGATCCCAAGCACAGGGAGCGCCTCAGCCAAGTCCTTCAGTGGGTGAGGGATACCTTTCCCGAGCTCGACCCACGGATCGCTTGGAATCAACCGATGTTCACCCATCAGGGCACCTTTATCATCGGCTTTAGCCGGGCCAAGGCCCACCTGGCCGTCTCGCCCGAGTATATCACCCTGCAGCAGTTCTCAGACGAGCTTGAGCAGGCCGGCTATCATCATACGACGATGCTGTTTCGCATCCCGTGGCAGCGTGAGGTCGATTATGAGCTGCTAAGGAAAATGATCGAATTCAATATCAAGGATAAAGCGAGTTATACCACTTTTTGGCGAAAGTACGAATAGCTCTCATCCATTGTTACCTGAAGGTGCCGGCGGCCTCAACATGATGTTTTGGCCGCCGGCATCGTTTGTTTCTCACCGTTTGTTTCTCATTTCCTGTTTACTGATTTTTCTTTTTTCTCTTTTTACGTTCCGCAATAGGTGATAAAGCGATCATTTGGTTCAGAGCCCTCGGTGTACTTGGGTGGCACCTGTTTGGCGTAGGGTTGCTGGATGATCGCCAGGAGCTCATCAAACAGTCGGCGATCGCCCGCTTCGGCGGCGGTGATGGCCTCCGCCAAGGTTTTGTTTCGCGGGATGACGCGGGGATTGGCCGCCTGCATGATCGCTTTTGCCTTGGTGGGCTCTATTCGAGCCAGCCACCGTTGGTGCCAGTCTCTACCGTCGGCAGACGAAAAGACAGAAGCCTCCGGCTGATCGGTCAGGGCTATGAAGGTATTGGTGAAGTCGAGCTGGTCTGCTTCTAGTAGCTGGAGGAACTCCTCCAGCAGAGGCCGATCATCAGGCGTCGCCTGATCGAGGCCGAGCTTTCTGCCGAACAGCTCCGTCCAAGCGCTGTAGTAGTCGGCTTCAAAGCGCTGAAGGATCTCGGTTGCCCGGGCAATGGCCTGATCGGTGTCAGGGTCGATCAAAGCCAGCAGCGTCTCGGCCAGGCGAGCCAGGTTCCACTGGGCGATCGGGGCTTGCCGGGAATAGCGGTAGCGCCCTTGGTGATCGATCGAGCTAAAGACCTGATCGGCCCGATAGGTATCGATAAAGGCACACGGACCATAGTCGATGGTCTCACCGGACAGAGACATATTGTCGGTATTCATGACGCCGTGGATAAAGCCGACCGATTGCCACTGAGCGATCAATCGGGCCTGGGACTTGAGAGTTTCATCTAACAGACAGACATAGCTGTGAGGCGAAGCGACGCACTGCGGGTAGTGACGGCCGATGGTATAGTCAGCCAGCTCCTTGACCACGCCCTTATGTGCGGCGTATTGGAAGGTGCCGACCCGGATATGCGACCGAGCGACCCGGGTCAATATGGCGCCGATCTCGGGTGTCTGGCGAAGGACTGTCTCACCAGTCGTTACGACCGCCAGGGAGCGAGTCGTTGGGATGCCCAGGGCGTGCATAGCTTCACTGATCAGATATTCTCTTAGCATCGGGCCAAGGCCGGCTCGACCGTCGCCGCCTCGTGAATAGGGGGTCCGTCCGGCACCCTTTAGCTGGATGTCGTAGCGTTTGCCCTCGGGGGAGACGATCTCATCTAATAGGATGGCTCGGCCGTCGCCAAGCATGGCTAAGTGACCAAACTGATGGCCCAGGTAGCTTTGAGCGATCGGTGTCATCTCCCGGGGTAACTGATTGCCCGAGAGGAGCAATTCATCGCGCCAGATAGCATCATCAAGCCCGAGCTCTTGGCTCAGCTCGTGATTGTAGAGATAGATGGCAGGATCTGCCACCGGGGTGGGGGCGATATCGGTATACAGGGTCTGGGGCAGTTTTCGATAGGTCATGATATCATCCTTTCTTGACCCATACATACCCGCTGAGGCGGTCTTGAAAGATTGGGTTGCAATAAGGGTAACAATCCCTGAGAAGAAGTGTAAATAAAATCCTCTTTTCGACTGTTTTTACACTTAATTATTCGGATTTTTACTTTGAGTCAGCACGTCAACAACATCCGCGACAGAAAATACCACTCCTGTTTTTCATTATCCCAAACGGATCTTATTTCTTTATTTTCGTAAAGTTTTTTCTCGTTCATTGCAGCATGTCCTTATCTAACTGTATTATAATAATTCTACGTTTCCTTCGAAGCAGTACATAATGTGCAGCTTTGACTTTTTGTGGAAGCTATCCCTTGTTATCAGTGGCTTTTTGTCCACTGGTCACTATTATGATATCAGCCCCCGGAAGGAGGCATACGATGAAGAAGAAAAAGACTGAAAAAAACGTATTCGATCAACTGTCAGCCCCGGCCAGACGGGCCCTCCTGGGGGCCGGCATCGATCGATTAGGTGGCTTCAATCAGGATGAACGGTAATAGATTGATGACTTTCACTCAGTGAGTAAAAGTCGGATCCAGATTATTCAATCAAGCGTTTTTGTTGTGAATACTCTAGTAAGAATGTAAACCGCTGCTGTTAGGGTGGTTTGCACAAGAACTCCCAGGGCAATGTAGCGGTGTACCCCGTGATAGACGAAATAGACCAACGCCAACAGAATCGCAGGAATACTAACGAGTATTTTTTCTGTTACTAAGTATCTTGTTGTGATGACTCTATAGCGGTTTTTGTTTGTTAGAATGGTGCGTACTACTACAACCACTCCTAGGATGAGGGCCAAAATGTTTAGGGGGCTAGTAAACAGGGCTTTAAAAATAATCGAAGTTGGATTTTCAAAGTAATTAGGCAATTTGCCGTAATATCCTTCTGACATAAGCCACATATTGACCGGGAGAAAGGCAAGGAGGAACACTATAGGAGGATATCGTAAGGAATTTTGAACTGAGCGAATCTGATTATTCATAGGATTTGTTACAAACAGGCGTATGGGTGTTCTTTGCCGCTAGCGAAGCTCGTTTTTCAAGTAATTTATAAGATACCGACGTTAAAGCCTGCTTCCATCAGACACTGAACCTCTTTCGATCTTATCCTTTTATAGTTGTCGGATTCTACATGTATCACAATCAGCATTCTACAAGTGGTTGCAAGATGATGTCGGCGAAAGAGTACTTCTGAACAGGGTCCTTGCTGAAAAGAACAAAGCGATTCACTGTGAGGATTAATCCAAAGGATACCGCAGAATCAATGACGATCTTTATCGTATTCATCATATCAAGGTCTATGGCAAACGTGTCCTCCGGATCTGTCTAGCAGGAAACATCGAGTCGACCATTAAGTACGCCAATCACAGATGCACCCGTCAGGCTGACCATTCGCAATTCTCCGCAGAGAACTTCCTGAATAGAGAATTTACATCCAAAAAGACCAAAGAGAAATGGCTTACCAATGTCACTGAGTTCAAGTGGTACAATAAAAAACGGGAAAAAACACAAAGAGTACCTCAACACCATCCTGAATCTATAAGACAGGCGGATTGCCTCATTTGTGATTCGTGACCGCAATGAAGCTCCGATTGTTTTCGATGCGTTTGATGATGATAGTCTGCCGTATAAGTTGCTTAAAAAGTATGGGAAACATTTGTTAAAGCCGCGATCCAGGCGAAAAGAGGGTCGTTGGTATTGTCGGCATCTTCGTCGGCGAATTGATGCCGGGGAGTTGGTGGACTTAATGCTATCCTACAGTGAAGAACTCAAGGAAAACTGGCTGGCTTTTCAAAATATGTACAGCAGCTTCGACACCCGTGACAGCATCCGCTTCTTTGGCTGGCTGCAGCGCTATGATGGCAATCTCGATGAGAAGTTGGCTACCGTGATTGAAACCTTTTTAAAGATCGAGAGCTATATCAAAAATAGCTTTCGCACCAGTCTCTCCAATGGAGTGCTCGAAGGAATCAACAATAAAATCAAGCTGATCA
>DUPT01000075.1 GCA_012838225.1 Tissierellia bacterium | reverse complement strand
TCCATCAGACCACGGACGAAGCTATTCTAAGTATAGCCGACTTCCGAAGGTAGGATGGAGCCTGGGCTTCTGAAGGTAAAATGGATGCTTCTTGAAGAAAGTGTCCTGTTTACCTTAGAAAGTAAGGAAATGATATCGTTACCTCATAAATAAATGCCGCTCAAATTCCAAGGCAACAATCATGTTATAATTACTACCTGACTTTCGACGTAAGCGTTCGAACATGGTGCTAATCCTCCGATGTTCTCTTAGGTTCTCTCTTGGGTTTGATCTGATGATTTAGCACTTTTTTAATTTTTGTTTCGCTTAAGAAGTAATGAGTTAATGGTAGATCGCAATGCTTGGCCAAGGCTTCGAGGAATGGTGTCTTTGACGAGATATTAATGTATCCGGTATCGTTTTTGACGAGGCGAAAGGAGCGCATCATCTCATAGATTTCCGAGGAGCTACATTGATTTTTCAGGATTTTGAATTGAAAAATGCGCTCCAACAACACCGTAAGATAGCAGATGAGGAAATGTCCTTTGATGCTATTTTCTTTTTGCAAAAAAACCGGCCGCGCATCGAGATCAGATTTCATCAAGCGAAAGGATTCCTCAATCCGCCATAGATTCCGATAGGTGGCAATGATGTCGAGATCAGTCATCTTGAGTTCTGAGGTCACGAGTAAGTTGTAGCCTGCGAGTTCCAGGTCCTGATCAATCAGCTTCTGGTTGAGGGAGGCAACCGCTTTCTTGTTTGTCTTTTTGCCTTCGTTGTCCTGGGAATGAAAGGTCAGGTATTTACCAGCCTCACCAAAGTCGGCCTTTTTCGCTTGCGAGAGGCTCATGTTCTGGGCTTTGTCCACCATCTTGAGGATTTCGGCTCGTTTCTTTGTGGCAAGACTAGGATTATACGTGATAACCCGTTTTTCATCTAGCGTGACGGTTCGCATGGTATCATCCGGCTCGTGGATCGTATATTCAAACGTGTCGACACAAGATTTGTAGCGAAATTTCAGCTTCTTATCTTGGCCATAGACATTGGTCCAGTCCTGCTCTAGTAATAGCCAAACCTTCTCTTTTTGGGGAAGTTTCTTGACGGACTTGGAAAAGAGATAGCCATCACCATCGGAGACCGACGCATAGATATTATCTGCGCAGTTGAGCCCTTTGTCTGCCACGTGAATGGTCCGGCCGCGATAACCATGACGTTCCTTGAGATCTTTGATGACTTCGCGCAGCAGCGGCTGCTCATTCTCATTTCCGGGATAGAGCTTCATTGCAAGGGGGATTTGATTGGCATCTAAGAGCAGTCCCATCCCCACGAGCGGGTCAGGTCGTCGTTCTTTCGACGGTCCCTTGCGCCGAAAGTCATCCTGTCGATCGATTTCAAAGTAAAAATTGGCACAGTCAAAATAGGTTCGTTCCAGCGAGTAGCCGTATTTGGCGCCGACTTGGTGCGTAAAGAGCTCGATGATTTTTTCGTACTCATTTCCCAGGAACGCAATCCCATCGAGCAGTTGATCATAGGAAAAATCAATCGACTCAAATAGAGAAGGCAACACCTCATGAAAGGTTTTACGTTTGCTGCAGGGTTTGACACTGCGGGCGTAAATCAGAGAAGACAAGAGAGAAAATAGATCAAAGTCAAAGTTCGTGGTGTATTGGTAAAGGTCGATATAGTTTTCAATGTTCAGCTGACGCAGGATGGATTGGAGTGGAAAATAGCCGAGATGTTTCATGGGAGAAACCTCGGAGATCAACCGAACACCTTCTTCTTTGCGAGCGGCATTGAGGGCATCGACCTCTGCTTGATAATGGGCAATGGGGTCTGCCATTCCTTGTTCGATTAGCGTCTCGAGAGAGCCGAGGGAGCGATAGGATTTATGGGCGGTCCCTTTCTTTTTTGGGTCGTAGAAACTTTCATAAATAGCCAAATACGTCCGGTTTTTCGTTACAGTTTTCTTTAAAAAATAGGCCATCCGATCCTCCTCATATATAGCACCACTAACACCATTTAATATACTAGAGAAAGAATGGTAATGCAAGTGTTTAGAATAAAAAAAAGACCTTGAAATTTCAAGTCTTTGAGGGATATTTATGCCGGTTTACCTACCAAATTTTCTAGTGCTAACTCCTAAAGACGGGTTTATTTCGAAGAAGCTATGATGAGAAGTATAGTGCGTATATCCAACTAAGAACACTCATGATCGATCACTGCTCTAGATAAAATTCCTCGGTAATATCAGGTTTAGAAAGATGCCGGTCACAATAGTGGCCGGTTCTTTCTATGAAAATATCCAGTTGTGATAATTGAATCTTCTCGTCCCCGCCAGTGCTGTGTTTTCTGGTCTTTAATTCAGCGGCGCTTCATTGTATAATAGGAGTAGTCAAACTAGAAAGAGGCAAACTTATGGGCAAAGCCCTGAAGGAGTGGCTGAGGGCTTTAGTCGGAGCGCTGGCCATCTTATTTATCATCAATCTGTTCATTTCCACCACGACGGTCATCAATACTTCGATGCTGCCCACCCTGAAAGAAAAGGATATGCTCCTACTCTCGAAGATCTCTCCCATCCAGCGGGGAGATATCGTCACCTTTAAATCGCATCTGGTGATCACCGAGGCGGATCGGGCTGAGCTCGATCCCCTGAAGAAGCTGTTTCTGCGCGAGGGGCGGCCGAAGATCCTGATCAAGCGGGTCATCGGGATGCCGGGCGAACAGGTCGATATCCAGGACGGCAAGGTCTATATCAATGGCGACCTGCTCGATGAGAAGCTCTACCTGGGGGTCGATACGATGGGAGATCTGCATATCGATCGGATCCCGGAGGACCAGTTCTTCCTATTGGGAGACAACCGGGCCTTCAGTATGGATTCACGCTCCAGCTCGGTCGGGCTGGTCGAGAAAAAAGATATCACCGGCAAAGCGGTCCTGCGTTACTTTCCGCTGACCCGATTGGAATTTTTTAAGGAGGTCTACTAGTGAAATTATTGGTTATTATCGTTCAAGACGACGACGTGCAAGCCGTCCAAAACCGCCTGCTCGAAGAAAAGATCGGTGTCACCAAGCTATCCAGCTCCGGCGGCTTTTTAAAGCGGGGCAATACGACGCTCCTGGTCGGAGCCGAGGATGATCAGGTGGCCTTGGTCAAGCAGATTATTAAGGACAAGTGTGAGAGCCGGATCGAGATGATGCCAAGCATCCCGGTCATCGCTCAGGGCATTATCACCGCCAGTGAGCCGCTGGAGGTCAAGGTGGGTGGAGCGATCTACTTCCAGATCGATGTCGAAGAGTTCAAAAAGTTCTGATGACCAGCTTTTTTGGCCATGCCCGGCGCTGGGAGCAGATCAGCCGTCTGGTCGATCGAGGCGAGCTGTCCCATGCGCTGCTTTTTTATGGTCCGGACGGTATTGGTAAGAAGAGGTTCGCTCATGAGCTGGCGGAGAAGATCCTGTGCCGAGACGAGCGCTGTGTCGCTCAGCTTCGCCAGGGCATGTATCCGGAGCTGCTGGTGATCGAAGACGATACCATGATCAAGGTCGAGGCCATCGCTCAGATCCAAAAATTCCTCAGTGAGCGGCCGGTGTTTGGCGAAAAGAAGGTGGTGATCGTCGATGATGCCCACCTGATGAATCATCAGTCGCAGAATAAGTTTCTCAAGACCCTGGAGGAGCCGCCGACCTTCAGCCATATCATCCTGATCACGTCCCAGATCCATCAGCTGCTCGATACCATCCGCTCTCGGGCCATGACGGTCACCTTTGAACCGCTGCCGGCTGAGCTGATCTATCAGCATCTGCCAAAGGCTGCCTCGGAGACGGACCGGCGGATCGCGACCGATTTTTCGCTCGGATCCTTCGGCAAAGCCCTCGAGATCCTCGAGGACAGTGAGCGCAAGCGGATCTTCTTTTTGCCGCCGGAAATGTTTCAGGCTATGATAGAATATGACTATGCCAAACTACTGCAACAGATCAAGTCGGTCGATAAGCAGTATTACCCCCTTCTGCTCGATCATCTGGCGATATGGCTGCGTGATCTCGCCTTGGTGCGAGAGAATCGCGAGAGCCGGCAGGTGTTGTATCAGGCGTTTCGCGACTCCCTGATCCGCCAGTCTCAGACGATCATGGCGACCCATATCGGGCCGCTGTCGGCTCGGATCGAGACCGCCCGAGAGCAGATCGAATATCATGTCAATCCGGAGATCGCGACCTATGCGATGCTGATGGATATGCAAGAGGAGATACACCGGTGAAATCCGTGATAGGTGTCCGCTTCAAGCAAGCGGGCAAGATATATTATTTTGACCCAAGGGGTCTTGAGATCGAAAAGGATGACAATGTCATCGTAGAAACTGCCCGAGGCTATGAATACGGTCATGTGGTGGGTGAGAAGAAGACGATCGTCGATGATGATTTCAAGCACTCCCTAAAGCCGGTCATCCGGGTAGCCACCCCGGATGATACCTTGACGTATCAGGAAAATCTGCTGAAGGAGCAACACGCCTACCGGGTCGGTCGAGAAAAGATCGCCCAGCACGGCTTGGAGATGAAGCTTTTGAGGGTAGAGTATACCTTTGACTCGAGCAAGGTCATCTTCTATTTCACGGCCGAGGGCCGGGTCGATTTTCGGGAGCTCGTCAAGGATCTGGCCTCCGTCTTTCGCACCCGGATCGAGCTTCGTCAGATCGGAGTGCGCGATGAAGCCAAGATGCTCTCAGGCGTCGCCTCCTGCGGCCGAGAGCTGTGCTGTGCCTCGTGGCTGGGTGATTTTCAGCCGGTCTCGATCAAGATGGCAAAGGATCAGAATCTGTCGCTCAATCCCACCAAGATCAGTGGAGTCTGCGGTCGACTGATGTGCTGTCTCAATTATGAAGAAGACGTCTATAAAATACTGAAAAAAGAAATGCCCCGACCGGGCGAGCGCTTGATCTATAAGGGCAAACCAGCCGAGGTTTCGGACATCAGCTTGCTCAAGGAAGAGGTCCAGCTCCGGATCGAAGGCGATGACGATGTGAATGAACTCATCTGGGTGAAAAATGTTGAACTAAACGAGCCCCCCGAGGTCATCGAACAGCCCCGGCCCAAAAAACGCCCGAAACGGCGCCGGCGCCCGCGTAAACAGTCCTAATAACTCCCGCGCCGAAGACTCGGCGCGGTCTTAATTTATGGAGGGAATGATGAATCAAACAAAACGTATCACGCTAGCTGGTCTTTTTCTGGCGCTGGCCATCGTATTCCAGCTGTTAGGCCGGAGCTACCCAGATGTCAGCCGCAACCTCGTTGGGCCGCTCATCAATATGCTCTTGCTGCTTTGCGTCTGGTACTGTGGCCTGCGCTATGGATTGATGCTATCCGTCCTGACGCCCTTGACTGCGCTGCTGGTCGGTCAGCTAAATCCTGTCATGGCACCGTTTATGCCCTTTATCATGATCGGGAATGCTCTGCTCGTACTGGCGTTTCACTTCTTTAGAAATCATCTGCCCGGCCGGATCCTTGGGATCATCCTGGGAGCGATCATCAAATACTTCTTTATGTCACTCAGTGTTCGATTTATCGCACCGTCTTTGGGTCTGCCTGATCCGGTCCTTAAGAACATGGCCTTTGCCTTTGGCACGGTCCAACTGATCGCTGCGCTGATCGGCGGCTTGTTGGCCATGATCGTGATCGAGCTCCTAGATAAGCGAGTTCGCAGTTGATGCTTGACAATGAACAGCTCGATGATCTGTGGCGGGGCGAGCTTAAGATCCTCCAAAAGAAGGCTGGTTTTAAATACGGCATTGATGCCGTGGTCTTGGCGCAGTTTGTGGAGTTAAAGTCTCACCAAAGTGTGCTCGACATCGGGACGGGCAGCGGCATTATCCCCATCCTGCTAGGAGCCAAATATCCCGATGCCCATATTTCTGCCATCGAGATCCAGGCCGAGTATGCCGAGATGGCTCAGCGATCGGTCGCCATGAATCAGCTAGACAATGTGACAATAACCGAGGGTGATGCCAAGGAGCTGGTAGAGCTCTTTGGCAAGGAAGCCTTCGATGTGGTGGTGACGAATCCACCTTATTTTGACAAGACCATCCTATCGCATAGGCGCGACAAAGCCATCGCCCGAAGTGAGATCCTGATCACCCTAAAGGAATTGATCGATCAGGCAGCCCAGGTGCTAAAGCCAAGAGGCAGCCTATATATGATCTTTCACCCTGGGAGACTGAGTGAGCTGATGAGTCTACTCAGTCAAAACCGGCTGGAGCCAAAGCTTCTGCGGTTGATCCATCCCTCACTAAATAAAGAATCCAATATGCTCCTTTTAAAAGCGACCAAGGGCGGAGGCAAAGAGCTTCGGGTTTTGCCGCCTTTGATCGTGTATCAAGACGGAGCCTATACCAAAGAAATCTATCGCATCTATGATGATGTATCGATCGAAAAGGAGCGCTCGTGAAACTTTCCATCTGTCCCACCCCGATCGGTAACCTAAGAGATATCACGCTGCGGGTGCTCGACACCTTAAAAGTGGCCGACGTGATCGC
>DUPT01000074.1 GCA_012838225.1 Tissierellia bacterium | reverse complement strand
TCCATCAGACCACGGACGAAGCTATTCTAAGTATAGCCGACTTCCGAAGGTAGGATGGAGCCTGGGCTTCTGAAGGTAAAATGGATGCTTCTTGAAGAAAGTGTCCTGTTTACCTTAGAAAGTAAGGCCATTCACAAAAAATGACATGTCACAAAAAAAGTGATTGCCAAGCGCTGCCGGGTCTGATAATATGTATAAGGATAGCCGCGGAGCTATTTTTTTAATACCGGAATCGTTGACATGACAAGTCGTTGTGTGATAAAGTACTTTGGTACTGTGTAGTTAATGGAGGTAGGATCATGAGAGTAAAAATCACTCTGGCCTGTGATCAGTGTAAAAACAGAAATTATAATTCAACCAAAAATAAAAAGAACGATCCTGATCGTCTCGAGTTGAAGAAGTATTGTAAGTTTTGCCGGGCCCATACGTCCCATAAAGAGACGAGGTAGGCGGATATGGCAAAAGAGCAAACCACTCGTAGATCAGCCGGCCGCACGAACCAACCCGAAAAGGTCGGTTTCTTCGAGCGCGTCAAGAACTATCTTCGCGGAGTCAGATCCGAGCTGCGTAAGGTCACCTGGCCGACCCGCAAAGAACTGATCAACTACACAATTATCGTTATCGTTGTTACGATCATCCTGGCGATGATCATCGGACTATTTGATCTGTTCTGGAATCGTTTATTCTACTACTGGATTTAGGAGGAGGTGTTCATGGTTAATCGCCATCAAGAACCACTGTGGTATGTTGTCCACACCTATTCCGGCCATGAGAACAAGGTCAAAGCCAGTCTAGAACGGATTGTGGAAAGCCGTAATATGGAAGATGTCATCACCCGCGTCGAAGTGCCGATGGAAGAGGTGATCGAGGTCAAAGACGGCGTCCAGAAGACGAAGCTGCGAAAAATTTTCCCCGGCTATGTCATCGTATGCATGCATATGAATGATGAAAGCTGGTATGTTGTCCGAAACACCAAAGGTGTTACCGGTTTTGTCGGACCCGGCTCCAAGCCGGTACCGCTGACCGATGAAGAGCTGATGAATCTGGGCATCCAACGGACGGCTCTGGAGTTGAAGGCTGACTTGGGCGACAATGTCAATATCATCGATGGGCCCTTTACCGACTATGTCGGAGTGATCGATTCGATCAATGAAGAAAAAGCGCTTGTCACCGTACTTATTTCGATGTTTGGCCGTGAGACACCGGTCGAGCTCGAATATCATCAGATTGAAAAGCTGTAGGCTTTTTAATAAAAAAATAGGAGGAATGCAATATGGCTAAGAAAGTAATTGGTCTAATTAAATTGCAAATCCCCGCAGGTAAGGCAACCCCGGCTCCGCCGGTCGGTCCGGCTCTCGGACAGCACGGAGTCAATATCATGCAGTTTACGAAAGAATTCAACTCGCGCACAGCCGATCAAGCCGGAATGCTCATTCCCGTGGTGATCACCGTCTATGCCGACCGTTCTTTCACCTTCATCACGAAGACCCCACCGGCAGCTGTCCTGATTAAAAAGGCAGCCAAGATCGAATCCGGCTCGGGCGAACCGAATAAGACGAAGGTCGCGACCATCTCCATGTCTGATTGCGAAGAAATCGCCAAGATCAAAATGGAAGACTTGAATGCTGCCAGCTTAGAAGCTGCGGCTCGGATGGTGGCAGGTACTGCAAGAAGCATGGGCGTAACTGTCAAAGAATAACCCAACCTGTGGGAGGCAATGTCCGTTAGGACCACGGAGGAGATTGAATGAACAAAAAGAATAAGCGTGCTGCAGAGAACGTGAAAAAAATCGATCCTTCCAAGCAATACGAGATTAAAGATGCGGTTGAGCTCCTGAAAGATATGAGCACCGCCAAATTCGACGAAACCGTCGAACTGCACTTTAGACTCGGCGTGGATGGACGTCACGCAGATCAACAGATCCGCGGAGCGATGGTTCTGCCGCATGGCACCGGCAAGAGCCAGACAGTTCTTGTCATCGCCAAAGGCGACAAAGCACAAGAAGCTGAAGAAGCCGGCGCTGACTATGTCGGAGCCGAAGACATGATCGAAAAGATCCAGAAAGAAAACTGGCTCGACTTCGATATCATCGTCGCCACACCCGATATGATGGGTATGCTGGGACGACTGGGTCGGGTACTGGGACCGAAGGGACTCATGCCTAACCCCAAAAGCGGAACGGTCACCTTTGATGTGGCTCGGGCCGTCAAAGAGATCAAAATGGGTAAGATCGAGTATCGTCTCGAAAAAGCCAATATGATCCACACCATTGCCGGCAAGCTGTCGTTTGAAACCGACCAGCTGGTAGAAAACATTGAAGCCCTGATGGATACCGTCATCAAAGCCAAGCCTGCTTCGTCAAAAGGGATCTACATCAAGAACCTGACCTTGACCAGCACCATGGGCCCGGGCATCAAACTGGTACGTCACCTGTAAAAAAACCAAACATCCTAAGACAGTAGGTGTTCCATAAATCCTACCGAGGAGAACGATGAATTCATTGTCTCTTCGCGCGTCGGGGAGACAATTTCTATTTAAGGAGGTGAACCATGTCAAAGAATCGTGAACTCAAAGAAGTCCAAGTGCAAGAGATTCATGAAAAATTGACCAAAGCCAAATCGGCCGTTGTTATGGATTACCGCGGACTGACTGTTGCTGAAGTAACCGAGCTGCGCAATCGCTTTCGCGATAGCAATGTCGACTACCACGTCTACAAGAATCGCCTAGTGAAACTGGCAATCAAAGACACCGCGTACGAATCCCTTAACGACTCACTGATCGGCCCGAATGCGATTGCCATCAGCTATGATGAGCCCACCATTCCGGCTAAGATCGCGAAAGAATACGCCAAGAAAAACAACAAACTCGAACTGCGTTGCGGCGTTGTCGATGGTGAATTCTACGATGAACAAGGCATCCAAGTGATCGCCGACATCCCGTCGAAAGATGTCCTGGTGGCCCGATTCCTCGGATCCATCACTGCACCCGTCTCGAAATTTGCCCGCACCCTGGTGGCGCTGGCCGAAGCAAAACAAGAATAATTTTGGAGGAATAAATGTCTATTCAATCGATTATTGAAGAAATCAAAGAAATGTCGCTCATGGAAGTCAATGAGCTGGTCAAAGCCGTTGAAGAAGAGTTTGGCGTAAGCGCAGCCGCTCCGGTCATGGTAGCCGGTGGTGGTGGCGGTGAAGCTGAAGCTGCCGAAGAGCAATCCGAATTCGACGTCATCCTACAATCGGTCGGATCAAGTAAAGTCGGTGTCATCAAAGTCGTCCGTGCCATTACCGGCCTTGGCCTCAAAGAAGCCAAAGACCTGGTTGACGGTGCCCCCGGCCCGATCAAAGAAGGCGTTGACAAAGAAGAAGCCGAAAAGATCAAAAAAGAGCTTGAAGAAGCCGGCGCAGCCGTCGAACTCAAGTAATTGTAGTGCTTTGAGAAAAGATCTTATCTCCTGTGAGACGAGATCTTTTTTTGTTATCATAAGGTGTAACGAAAAACCGGAAACCGACACTAAACGATAGAGGGAGGTAGGGATGGTCGACATATATCGTGAGCATGGCCGCATGGTCTATCATTACCTTCAGAGCCTGGGGGCCGATGACTTTCTGGCTGAGGAGCTGACTCAGGAGACCTTTTAACAAGCGCTAAAAAGCATCGATCGCTTCCGAGGCGAGAGCCGTTTGACCACTTGGCTGTGCGGTATCGCCAAAAACGTCTTCTATGCTCATCTGAGAAAAAATCCGGCTCCGCTGGAGCTGGAGGAGAGCTATCCGGCCAGGGCGATCTCGTGGGAAGCGATCGAGACGCTAAAGGCGATCCACCGCCTGGCCGAGCCGGCTAGAGAAATCGTCTACCTGCGGCTGGTCTCGGATCTGAGCTTTCGACAGATCGGGGAGATCATGGGCCAGACTGAGACCTGGGCCCGAGTCAATTTCTACCGTGCCAAGCAAAAGCTAGTGGAGGAGATCGATGGACAAACCTAACGATTGCTATATCTATGAGGATCTGATGACACTGCAGCCCGAGGGTCTGCTTCAACCTGAAACGTCCCGGGCACTCCAAGAGCATCTGCGGCGCTGTCCGGCTTGTCGGCAACGGTTCGAGCGTTTGACGAAGGAGTTGCCGACGGTGGCTGAATCCGACTCAGAGTCGATCGACTACCTGAAAACGATCCGCCGACAGCAGCTGAAAAAAACCCTGATGATCGTCGGTGGACTTCTCATCATCGTATTGAGCTATATCGCATTGAAACTGTTTATCATCGGAACCCCAAACGGCGCTTATCAGGCCGATTATACCTATCACCCGCAAGCGGGAGGCAGCTGGCAGATCACCGGCCGGTTGATGGGCTCTGGCGAGGTCTTTACTCGCCACGAGGTATTAGAGACCGATGATGAGCGGATCGTCCAGGCTAGGGTCGGGGTGGCTTCGGTGTTTCATCGCAGAGATAGCTTTGAGCTTCAACTGCCGGCCGATAAAATCATCCTGGTAAAGGGGGAGCGTCTCTATCCTGGCGGTGTCATCGTGTCTGAACGGGCGATCGATCTCTTCGATAGCCGAACACCCTATATCGGCAATAACTCGGAGGTGATCCAGCTGCTGAACCGGCTCCGAGTCGGTCTGATCACGCCCTTTAGCGTCGAGCTGGCGACTGATCAATTACCCTATGGCCTCACCATCCTTGCAGAGGGCGAGTTCTCTGACAGCGATGATCCGACAGCGCAGTTTAAGACCATGTCGGAGCTGATCCTTAGTCTGATCGATAACTGCGACTATATCACCTGGGAGTATGAGCAAGCGGGGCATAAGAGCCTGAGCTTTTATCGAGATGATCCGGAGCTTGTGATCAATCAAATCGCGTATGATCCGTTGGCTGATGTTCGGAATTTTCAAAAGCTGCTTCATGAGCTGGACTATCACTACTGACCTTCACCCGTTTAGCGGGTGATTTTTTGTCTTTATGAGATAAGATTGTTAATCGAATTGACAGGCAAAGCCATTAGATTTATAATAATCCTAATAAATTCGCCAGCTTAGTCACCAACTATTCTGGCGAAAATACTAACCTGAGAACGCGTTTCGAAGAAAACGGACTCAAAAAAAGAGAGGTCAAAATGAAGAAGCTATTCAGTCTTATTCTGGTCGGGCTCATGGTGTTCAGCCTGGTGGCATGTACGCCGGCAGCTCCGACAACCGACGAACCCTCCGAACCGGCAGCCGGCGATAAGGTCGTCAAGATCGGCGTATTTGAACCGGTCACCGGTGAAAACGGCGGCGGTGGATTCCAGGAAGTTCTCGGTATCCGCTACGCCCATGAACTAAACGGGACCGTCGAGATCGGTGGCGAAACATATACGATCGAACTGGTCGAAGTCGACAATAAATCAGACCGGACCGAAGCGGTCACGGTTTCCTCCAATCTGGTCGCTCAAGGCGTTTCGGCCGTCATCGGCTC
>DUPT01000073.1 GCA_012838225.1 Tissierellia bacterium | reverse complement strand
TCCATCAGACCACGGACGAAGCTATTCTAAGTATAGCCGACTTCCGAAGGTAGGATGGAGCCTGGGCTTCTGAAGGTAAAATGGATGCTTCTTGAAGAAAGTGTCCTGTTTACCTTAGAAAGTAAGGTAGTTCATTAAAACCTCTTTTGGTTTGAGATTATCGGGAATCAGGCGATGCTTATGCTATAATGACTGCTATGGATTCTTATCGTAATCGCAATGATTTCATCCAGCGCGGGCCACTCTTTATGGTCCTGGGCAGTATTGCTTTGCCGCTGGTCATCAGTAATCTGATGCAGACCCTGTTCGATCTCTCCAGTGCCATCTGGCTAGGACAGATCGGGGTAGCTGAGTTTGCCGCCAGTAACTTTGTCTGGCCGGTGAACTTTTTATTTGTCGCGGTCGGCTTTGGTATCTATGTGGCCGGAGCGGCTATCTTGGCCCGTCTGATCGGCCGGGACGAAGCCTTTAAGGCCAATCACTATGCCTCTCAGATCTTGATACTTACGGTCCTGATCGGACTGGTGCTGAGCTTTATCGGCTATGTGACGACGCCGCTGATCGTTGATGGTATGCGGGCCGGGGCTGAGATCCGAACCCCCAGCATCGATTTTCTAAAGACCACCTTTCTAAGCTTTCCGTTTGTGGCGGTCTATTTTTCGTTTCAGGCGATTTTGAATGCCCAGGGTCGTACCCGTGAGATGCTGGTGGCCAATGGCCTATCTCTTATCATCAATATCGTGATCGCCCCCTTCTTTATCTTCGAGCGGGGTCAACTCATCAGTCTGCCGTTTGTGGCGGGCGATGTGATCATGCCGATCGGCGCCGGCTTGGGAGTGATCGGGGCTGCTCTCTCGACGGTGATCGCCAAAATGATCCTGTGTCTTCTCGGCTTTGTGTTGGTCCTGCGCTATTCTCAGACCATCCGTTTGCATTGGCAGATCAGGCCTGATTGGGCCGTTCAAAAAGAGATCATCCGCATCGCGGTGCCGGCCATGCTCGGTCAAGGCGGAGCAGCCTTTGGCTTTATCATACTCAATGCCTTTATCGAGGACTTTGGGGTGGCTGTGATGGCCGCCTATACCCTGGTCAATCGAGTGACGGGGCTGGTCATGCAGCCGGCTATGGGCATTGGAGGAGGCCTGACGGCGATTGTCGGGCAAAACTTGGGTGCGAGAAAACCGGAGCGGGCGATCGAAGCCTTTAAAACGGCCAACTATATCAATCTCGCGATCACCGGCATCGGAATGGTGGCGATCTTCTTTTGGGCCGAGCCATTGGTTCGTTTCTTCTTACGCAGTGATGGAGGTGAAGTGCTGCATCATTCGATGATCTATATCTACTATATCCTGCCGACGATCCCGCTCATGGGCATGTTCAGTATCTTTCAGGGGCTTTTCCAGGGCTCGGGCTTCACGAAGTTTTCCATGTATATGGAGATCGGCCGCTTATGGGTGGTCCGGTTGCCGATGATCGTTTTGTTATCCCGCTTCACCAATCTGGGACCGACGACCGTTTGGCTATCGATGAGCACCTCAAATCTGCTCACGATCCTCTATGGCTTCTATCTCTATCGTCGGAAGCGCTGGCTGGGAGAATTCCGGCCGGTGACCAAATAAGAAAATGCGCTGATGAAGCGCATTTTTTAGGATCGGGTCGGTCGCAGTCCGATGCGGCGAAGCATCAGCGGCCTGGCGATCAGAATGAGTGAGCTCACGCCACCGCTGATAAGGCCTAGGCCGTAGCTGATCAAACGACTCAGGATCAGGATGCCGACGATCTTCTCACCGCCGATCAGGCTGCTGTAGAGGCTGAGAAAAGAAGCCTCGGTTATTCCAATGCCGCCCGGGACCGGCAGGGATTCCATGGCCAGCTGCAGGCAGGCCTGTAGGGTCAAGAGCTCCAGATAGCCCACCGGATAGTGAAACGCTCTCAGCAATAGGTACGGGATGCTATAGAACAGGATCAAGTGGATGGTGGTGTGGCTCAGCGTCTTTAGGATCAGGCCCGGCGCCTGACGAAGCAGGCCGGAGGCTCGTTGAAACTCTGAGAGCTGGTTATCGAGCTTTTGTTGCCATGGCTCCAATCGGCGGACCAAACGGATCCGGTGCAACAAGGACAGCAACTGATGCAGTAGCCGGTGCACCAGCAATTCATCGATCAACAGCGCACTGAACAAAGCGATCAGTCCGGCCTGAGCCAATAGACCATAGATCAACAGCCAGCGGATCAGAGCGTGGCCCTGAAGCAGACTGTGGGCATAGATCATGCCAAAGCCCCCGATCAACAGGGCTGAGATATGGTAGCACAGATTGAAGCAGAGCAGCGAGACCGAGGCGATGCCCGGCTCGATCCGGTCGCGGCTCATATAGTAGATCTGAGCCGGCTGACCGCCACTGGCACCCGGGGTGATCCCGCTGTAGTAGAAATCCACCAAGGCATAGCCAAAGGTCCTCTTTAGCGAGATGCGATAGCGAAAATGAGCAAACAATTGCTTGAGACTGATGGCTTCACATAAGAAGAACAGCCCCATCGTCGTTACCGCCAGACCGATCAGCCAGCCTCTGGCCTGAGTGATCTGTTGAGCCACCTCCTGCCAGGGTGTCTTTTGAAACAGCAGGTAGAGGCTGACGAGAAATAACAGACCGACTACGATCAGATGCTTTCGTTGTTTAGGTCGTTTCATCAGGCCACCTCCGACCATCGCTCAAGATGAGGTTATTCTCACGAGCCCAAGTGAGCCACTGCCGAAGGACACCGATCATGACAAGCGGCATATCGGGCTTGGCCCGGCCTTCGGTGCCATCATGGAGTAGAAAGATCTCGCCCGGTCGGCTGCCGGCCTTCAGCTGCTTGAGTAAGCGCTTGGGAGAACGGATGTCCCAATCGTGAAATAGCTTGGTCCAATACATTTTTTGATGGGTCTTGTCCTCGGCCAGATTGGTGCGGCCATAGGGTGGGCGGTAGAGACCGGGATCGATCCCGACCTTTTGCAGTTGGCGCCGGCCCAAGCGAATGTTTTGTCTCACCTGCTTGGGCGTAGCCCACCAGCCGTTTAGATGTCGAGCGCCATGAAGGGCCACCTGATGACCGCCGGCGATGATGTCTCGGGCGATCTCGGGATGACGTCTCACCTTATAGCCCAGGACAAAAAAGATGGCCCGGACGTCGAACTCATCCAACAGATCGAGCAGCGGCGGCGTATAGCGCGGATCGGGTCCGTCATCAAAGGTCAACAGGATCCCTCGAGGTCGCTCGCGAAAACGTCGGCGATCGATCAAGGTGGCCAATGGGCCATAGACCGACCAGCTGATCAGGAGCATAGCCGACTCCGCAGATAGTGATCGAAGCCGCCGGAGCCTAGCGTCGATCGAAAGCGATCGATATTTTGCCGGTAGTGCGCTAAGCGATCGGGTTGGAGGATCTCAGCCACCTTGTCCGGCACCTGCTCCTTCGGCAGCACCTCTCCCAGCTGATGCGTCAGGATAAAGCGGGCGTTGCTTTGCTCCTGAGGCAGGCTCGGTGTAAAGGCCAGCAGCGGCACACCGGCCGTAATGGCCTCAAAGGTCGTGACCCCGCCGGGCTTGGTGATGATCAGGTCGGCCTGAGACAGCAATCGGCCAAGATGCTCACAATAGCCCAGCACCTCGATATGCGAAAACTGCAGTCGCGACAGTTTGCGGTAGAGCTTGTCGTTTTTGCCACAGACCACGGTCACCTGAGCCCCCGAGACATCGAGCTCGCGGTAGAAGCGTTCGGAGCTCGGCAAAAGCCCCAGGCCTCCGCCGGTGACCAGGATGCGATAGACCGAATCGGTCTTATCAGCGGGCAGGATATCTCTGACCGGGATGCCCTGGACCAGGATCTTATCATCCGATATCCCCTGGCGCAGGAGGTCTTGACGGGTGGCCTCACATGCTACCAGGTAGAGGTCTGTCTCTTGATTGATCCAGCCCGGGTGGGCCTCGACATCGGTGATACAGGTGATGAGCCGGAAGGCATCCGGATAGGTCTGCTTATAGCGAGCCAAAGCTTTGGTAGCCAGAGAATAGGTGGCGATGGCGACATCGGGCAGGGAATCGTCCAATTGCTCAAACACATTGAGCAGCAGCAACCGCTCGATCGGCGAGGGCCTATCACTCATCGGCCGCTGCGGAGAGTCCCCATAGATATAGCTGACGAGCTTGGCCCCGGTCACGACCAGCTTTTGATAGCTGTGATAGATCAACCGGTGAGTCTTCGGAAAACTCAGCTCCACCAGATCCTTGATCACCACCTGATCAAACGGTCGGATCTTTTCGATCTGTGATTGTAGGCTCCGGGCGGCCGATAGATGACCGCTGCCAAAGCGACAACTCCATATTTGAATATTCATACTCCCCAGTCCTCTCTTTGGTTTTCTTTTAGTCTAATCATCAATTCTTTACACAGCCTGAAGAAGCGATTAAAAATTGATTAGAAAGGTCTGATTTCATTGTAGCGAGAGAAGATGACTCTTTCATGACAAACAGATGACGAAGCTCTCACCCGGTCCTTGTGGTATGGCTCAAAGTTTTCATTAATGTTTGACGGGTGAAGTGGTGACGTGTTAGAGTGGTGATAGACCGAGTGACGGGAACGGGGATAAGCCCCGGCAGCACCCACTACTGTAGGCCGGACAAAGACTTTGACCACCGAGAGGGAAGGGAAGTCGGCGGAGGATGGCGAGCCAGGAGACCGGCTCGGTCAAGACAGTCGTCTTGGGAATGAGATGGTAGCTGTTGGCTGTATGTTCATTCCCGTCAGGGATTTTTTTATTGCCCTGAGTAAAGCTTGTCTCCAAGGTAGCGGTTGGGGCTTTTTAGGCCCTGGCCGCTGTTTTTTTATAGCGCGCTCGGGTCGTATGGCTGAGCCGGGATGTGGTATAATTACTCAAAATATACGAAAGGGAATAAGATGAAAATAGTTGTGCTGGCCGGGGGCTTAAGTCCGGAACGAGATGTCTCATTGACCTCAGGCGCCTTGATCGCCAATGCGCTGATCGAAAACGGCAATCAGGTGTGTCTGCTGGATCTCTATATCGGAGAAGATCTGAGTGATCGATCGATTGATGATTTGTTTTTTACCCAAGACGATGGCAAGAAGTTTGAGTATTCGGTGCCTCGGCAAGCGCCCGATCTCGATCAGCTGAAGCGTGACTATGGCCAAGGAGATAAGAAGATCGGACCGAATGTCCTAAAGATCTGCATGGCGGCCGATATCGTTTTCATGGCCCTTCACGGCGATATCGGTGAGAACGGTCAGCTGCAGGCGACCTTTGATTGCTTCGATATCAAATATACCGGCACCGGTTATGGTGGAAGCTTTCTGGCGATGGACAAGCTGATCGCTAAGAAGCTGATGAATGCCGCCGGCATCAAAAATGCCGACTGGCGCTATCTCCGTCAAGGCCAGGACCTGCCCGAGATCGAGGTACCGTGTGTCGTAAAGCCCCTCAATTGCGGCTCAAGCATCGGCGTGTCGATCGTTCAGACGCCCGAAGAGCTGGAGCAGGCCTTGGATTATGCTTTTCGGTATGCACCCGATGTCTTGATCGAAGACTATATCCCGGGGCGAGAGCTTCAGGTGGGCGTGCTTCTAGGCCAAGCCCTGCCGGTGATCGAGATCATTCCCGAGGGCGGCTTCTATGACTATGAAAACAAATATCAAGCCGGGATGGCGGTGGAGGTCTGTCCGGCCGAGATCCCGGAGGCTAAAACACATGAGCTTCAAGAACTGGCCCGGCGAGTCCACGAAGCCTTGAACCTCGGAAGCTATTCCCGAGTCGATTTTATTATGACGGCGGCGGGTGAGATCTACTGCTTGGAAGCCAATACACTTCCCGGCATGACCCCAACCAGCCTGCTTCCCCAGGAGGCGGCAGCGGTCGGCATCAGCTATAATCAGCTGTGCCAGATGATTGCTGATTCTGTCGGGTAGGAGGCACAGTGACGGATAAGCGCGTATTCAGGCAACTCTCGTTTGCCCCCTTCTATATGTTCGGCATCATGATGATGGCCTATGCCTTTATGATCGATACGCCGGAGGAATTGTTTGCCGGTCTCTACCGGATATTGGTGGCGCCCAGCAATCTGATCAGCGACTATATGGAGATCGGTTCGATCGGTTCGGCCTTCTTTAATGCCGGAGCGCTGCTGGTCTTTACGGTCGTGGGGGTCCAGTATACCGGAGCCCGGGTGACCGGGGCGGTGGCCGCCTCGATGATCATGGTGGCCGGCTTTTCCTTCTTTGGTAAAAATCTGGTCAACACCTTTCCCATCCCGCTTGGCGTCTGGCTGTATGCCAGATTTCACGGCACACCGTTTCGCAGCTATATCCATGTTGCTCTGTTTGGCACGGGATTGGCCCCGATCGTCAGTGAGATGATTTTTGGCGTCGGTCTGCCCTATGCCTGGGGGATCCCGATCGGCCTGCTTGTCGGGGTGTTCGTCGGCTTTATCCTGGTCCCCCTATCCGTTCAGTTCCTAAACTTCCACCAAGGCTACAACCTCTACAATGTCGGCTTTACCATCGGGATCATCGGGATGGCCTTTGTCGGCTTTACCAGGATGTTTGCCATCGAGATCACTCCGGTGAGATACGTCTATACCGGGGATGACTATATGGTGTTTATGTTTTTGTTGGTGCTGTTTGCCGGCATGGTGATCTATGGCCTATGGACCAATCAGGGGATGAAGGGCTATCAGAAGCTCCTGCAATCGAGTGGTCGGATGGTAAGTGACTTTTTGGTCGAGCATACGGTGCCCTTGGTCATATTGAATATGGGGCTGCTTGGGCTGATGGGACTGCTCTATGTCAGACTATCGGGCGGGGTGGTCAATGGACCGATCGTCGGCGGTATCCTGACAATGGTCGCCTTTGGCGCCTTCGGTAAACACCCGCGAAATGTCTTGCCCATCCTGCTTGGAGTCTATGTCACTAGCGCCCTCAATATCTATGATCCGGCCGGGACAGAGAGCATCCTGGTGGCCCTGTTTGCCACGACCCTGGCCCCGATCGCCGGACAGTTCGGGTTTGTGGCCGGCTTCATCGTGGCGGCGCTCCATGATGCCATGGCCATGAATATCGGCTTTGTCCACGGCGGCCTTAACCTATACAATAACGGACTCTCCGGTGGCTTTGTCGCCGCCTTGGCAGTCCCAATACTAGATCTGATCACAGAGAGGTTCCCAAAAAAAGATGAAGAATGAACAAGCAAAAGTCAGCCGGATCGGCACGGAACTGGTCAATTACTTTCTGTTTCGCCGTGTGACCCATCTATCGCTCTATCTGTTCCTGGAAGAGACGGAAACGATCATTGAGATCCGGGGCAATATCGGCGAGCGAAGCGTCAATCTGGAAAATATCATCGAGAAGCTAAACGCGCCTCGTCTGATCGAATACGACGACTACTATGATGAGCTCCTGGGCAAGGATATCGAGCGAGCCCTCCATCTGGTGGGCTATCTGACCGATAAGGCGGAGGTGTCGATCCGCAATGGCCAACTCATTATCAAGCTGTGGCGCCATCTTTTGAAGAAGTGAATCGGCCTAAAATCAATCGAACCGGCAGGTTCGTTTTTTTTGTCAGGAATAAGGCAAATGATTCATAGAATATTTAAAAAGATTTTGTAAAAACAGACCACATTTCAAAAATTACTTGATTATTGGCGGCTCAAGCGGTAGAATTATTCATAACAAAAGGAGGAGATTATGGCTACTGATAACAAGCCGGTCAGCAAACTATTCAGTTTTGATGGCCAACCGCGACTGCAGGAAGTCGTTCCGATGTCGCTCCAGCACTTATTTGCAATGATCGTCGGCAATATCACTCCGGCCCTGATCGTATCAGGCAGAGCCGGCCTCGAACAAGCCGATCGGGTCATTTTAGTCCAAGCATCCCTGTTCATGGCAGCGATCGCCACCCTGATCATGGTGTTTTCGATCAAGGGCTATTTTGGTGCCCGTTTGCCGGTCATCCTGGGCGTCAGTTTTTCCTATCTGCCCACCCTGTCGATGATCACCGACAATTTCCAAGGAGATATCTCATACATATTCGGCGCTCAGATCGCCGGGGCCATATTGGCCGTTTTGTTTGGCTTCGGTCTCAAATATCTCGTGAAGCTCTTTCCGCAGATCGTGACCGGTACCGTCGTCTTGACGATCGGGCTGACGCTCTATCCCATCGCCATCAACTATATGGCCGGGGGAGCCGGTTCGGAAAACTATGGCAGCCTGCAAAACTGGATCGTCTCACTGTTTACGCTGGTGGTCGTGATCATTGCCAACAACTGGGGCAAGGGAATGATGAAGCTGGCTTCGGTGTTGATCGGTATGATCGCCGGCTACCTGTTGGCCTTGGCAATGGGGATGATCAGCTTTGCCGGGATCGGTGAATCCTCGGTGGTGGCCGCTCCTCGCATCATGCACTTCGGAGTCAAATTCGAGATCTCGACCATCATCGCGATGCTGATCATGTTTATGGTCAACTCCGTGCAGGCCATCGGCGACCTATCGGCGACGACCGCCGGCGGGATGGGTCGTATCCCGACCGAGCGTGAGCTCTCTCAAGGCATCATGGGCTATGGTCTCGTCAATATCCTGGGGGCACTCTTCAACTGCCTGCCGACAGCCACCTACTCACAAAATGTCGGGATGGTCGGAACCACCAGGGTCATCAATAAGTTCGTCTTTGCCGGAACGGCTCTGATCTTGCTGGTGGCAAGCTTTATCCCGAAATTCGGCGCTCTCTTGACCACCGTCCCGTCGGCCGTTCTAGGCGGCGCCACGATCACGGTATTTGGTTCGATCACCATGACCGGGATGCGGCTGATCTTTGCCAAGCCGTTGTCGATGCGAAACGCCTCGATCGTCGGTCTGGCGATCGCGTTGGCCATGGGTGTCACCCTGGTGCCGGCTTCGATCGGACTGGCTCCGCAGTGGTTCAAGACCATCTTCGGCTCCAATGCCGTCGTGATCGCGACGCTGGTCGCCATTGTGCTCAATCTCATCCTGCCAAAGGATCCGGCCGATGCCGAGGTGACCGAACGATAAACTTCAAAGTTAAGGACAGCCCATCAGGGGCTGTTCTTTTTTTGGCTTGATTGAAAGACTGTGACTGAAACGATCGATTTCCTAACCAATCCTTCCCGTGATATAATACATTTAAGAAAAAGTCAGGAGGTTTTTGTGTATACGGTAAGAAGTTATGTTCGACCCGAGAGCCTGGAGCAGGCGATAACCGAGCTCAAATCCGGCAAGCACAACCGGATGATCGGCGGCGGAGTCTTTCTCAAGATGCAGCACCGGGCCATCTCAAAGCTGATATCGCTTGATGGACTGGGGCTCGATCAGATCACTCAAACCGACGAGTCCGTGATCATCGGTGGAGCGGTCAGCTTAAGAGACATCGAGACAAATCCGATCATCCTGGACCACTTTCCGGCCCTAAGCTATGCGGTGTCTCAGATCGTGGGGGTCCAGCTGAGAAATCTGGCCCAGGTCGGGGCATCGGTCTTTTCGCGTTATGGTTTTTCCGATATCATCCCCTGTCTTCTGGCAGCTGATGCTTCGGTCAAGCTGGCCGAGGCCGGTGAGATGAAGATATCCGAATTTTTAGACCGGGAGCGAGACTGGGATATCCTGTATGAGATCAGCCTGCCCAAAGAGGTCACGCTCGCCTACGACAATCTGCGTCAGACCAATGGCGACTTTTCCAGCCTGAATCTGGCCATCGGTAAGACCGAGGACGATTGGCGCATCGTCTATGGCGCCCGGCCGATGGGAGCCTTTTTGGCCGAAGCGGCTTCACAGGCCGCCAAGGACGGTCAGTCACTGGAGGAAGTCACCCGCTTGGTTCAAGAAGAAGTTCCCTTTGGCACCAATCTGCGCGCCAGTGCCGACTATCGGCGTCATCTGGCCGGTGTCCTATTAGAGCGCTTATGGGAGGTACAATGATCACACTAACTGTTAACGGAAAGGTCCATCAAACCGAGGTGGATACCAATGAAGTCCTGATCGATACCTTAAGAAGGCTGGGCTATAAGAGTGTCAAGCGCGGCTGTGAAACAGCCAACTGCGGCCTATGCACGGTCCTCTTAGACGACAAAGCGATCCTGAGTTGTTCCCTGCTAAGCCTTCGGGCCGATGGCAAGCACATCCTGACCCTGGAAGGCGTCCGCGAGGAAGCCAAGCTCTTGGGCGGCTTTTTAGCCGAGCAGGGCGGTGAGCAGTGCGGCTATTGCACACCGGGTCTGATGATGAATACCATCGCCATGAAGCGTGAGTTGGTCGATCCGACCGACGAAGAGATCGCCCACTACCTGATGGGAAATCTGTGCCGTTGCAGCGGCTATGTGTCGCAGCTAAGGGCCATTCGACAATATCTGGAGGTATAGATGAAATTTGTAGGTCGTCAGTTCAAGAAAATCGATTCCTCAGCCATCACCTCCGGTAAGCCGATCTATACCGATGATCTGGCCGCGGCCGATGCGTTGATCGTCAAGGTGCTTAGAAGTCCGCACGCCCACGCCATCATTGAAGAGATCGATGTCTCGAGAGCGGAGGCCCAGCCCGGCGTCGAGATCGTTCTGACGCATAAGGATGTGCCAAAGACCCGCTTCACCCTGGCCGGACAGAGCTATCCCGAGCCCTCACCGTATGATCAGCTGATCCTTGACTCCAAGGTCCGCTATGTCGGTGATGCGGTGGCGATCGTAGCCGCTCAGACCGAGACCCAAGCCGAAAACGCCCTGAAGCGGATCAAGGTTACTTATAAAAAACTGGAGCCGGTACTGGATTTTGAAACCGCCATCGATCATCCCTCGATCATCCATGACGAAGAAGTCCACTTCAACCTCCCCCAGCACGTCGGGGGACAAGATACCAAGCGCAATATCATGGCCAGCTACGGCTTTAGCTTCGGCGAAGACATCGAAACCACCCTGGCCGATTGCGATGTCACCTTGGAGCGGGCCTACTATATGCAGGCGGCCGCTCAGAGCATGATGGAGACCTTTCGCTCCTATACCTACTTAGACGCTCGGGACAGACTGTGTGTCATCACCTCGACCCAGGTCCCCTTCCATATCAAGCGTCAATTGGCCCGAGCTCTTGAGATGTCACCCTCCAAGATCCGCGTCATCAAGCCCCGGATCGGCGGCGGCTTTGGCGCCAAGCAAACGAGTGAGAGTGAGATCTACCCGGCCATCGTCACCCTAAAGACCGGCAAGCCCGCCAAGATCGTCTACACCAGAAAAGAGACCTTCTCGAGCTCCAACTCCCGCCACGCCATGCGCATCACCGTCCGCATCGGAGCCGATCGGTCCGGTCGCATCCGGGCGATCGATCTTCACTCACTGAGTGATCAGGGAGCCTACGGTCACCACGGCTTTACCACCGTCAAGCTGACCGGCGAAAAGTCGATCCCGCTCTACAACAAACTCGAAGCCGCCAAATTCTCGGCCGATGTGGTCTACACCAACAAGCTCAAGGCCGGAGCCTTCCGCGGCTATGGCGCCACCCAAGGCACCTTTGCCCTGGAATCGGCCATCAATGAGCTGGCGGATAGGCTCGAGATCGATCCGGTAGACATCAGACAGATGAACATCGTTCAAGAGGGCGAGACCACCTTGGCCTTTGATAAGCTGATCGAGAGCTCAAAGCTCGATCGATGCATCGAGACCGGCGCGAAAATGATCGGTTGGCACGACAAGCCGCGTCGCCGGGTGATGGAGGATGGCACGATCCGGGCGACCGGTATGGCCATCACCATGCAGGGCTCAGGCATCGCCAATATCGATAATGCCACCGCCATCATCAAGCTGAATGAAACGGGTGATCTGAGCCTGTTCATCAGTGCCAGTGATAATGGCATGGGGACCGATACGGTCCTGGTGCAGCTGGCGGCTGAGACACTGAAGGTCGATCCGGATGAGATCACCCTGATCGCAGCCGACACCGATCTGACACCGTATGACCCGGGCAGCTACGCCTCGAGCGGCGCCTATGTCACCGGAATGGCGGTCGTCAATGCCTGCAATGATCTCAAGAACAAAATGACCGAGATGGCCGCCGCCTACTGGAATGTCCCACCGGCCGAGGTCGAACAGAAGGATGGCGCGATCTACCATAAGGACACCCGGCTGCCCTTCATCGATCTGGGTCGCATCTTGTCGGTCGGGCCGAGTGGGGGCACCCTCGTCGGTACCGGCAGCTTCGGTCATCCGGCTTCGCCGCCGCCCTATATGGCCGGCTTTGCCGACATCAACTATGATCCCAAGACCGGCCTGGTCAAGGTGGTCGACTATGTCGGAGTGGTCGATTGCGGTACGGTCATCAATCCCGCGCTGGCGACGGTTCAGGCCGAAAGCGGCGTCGTCCAGGGCATCGGCTATGCGCTCTACGAAGACGTCCAATACGGACCGACCGGGCAGCTCTTTACCAACAACTTCCTTCAGTACAAGATCCCGACCCGGCCTGATATCGCCCAGGTGCGGATCGCCTTTGAAGAAAGCTATGAACCCTCAGGCCCCTATGGCGCCAAATCGATCGGAGAGGTCGTCATCAATACCTCGGCTCCGGCTATCCAATCGGCCATCCATGCCGCCACCGGCCGCTATCTCTATCATCTGCCGATGAAGCCTGAGGCCATCTTGTTCGGTGAGAAATAAGTCAGTTGAAACTCAAACAGCCTGCTTTCCAGCGGGCTGTTTGTTTATGACACAAGGA
Organism: Tissierellia bacterium; assembly: GCA_012838225.1. Lineage (GTDB taxonomy): Bacteria > Bacillota > Clostridia > Peptostreptococcales > Acidaminobacteraceae > DUPT01. Next base: position 2,800 of record DUPT01000073.1, on the reverse strand, counting down.
AGAGGTCACGATGTCAGACAAAATTGCCGGCCTACGCTGGAACCGGATCTATCCGCTGCTGCTAAATAAGGTCGAACGAAAGGGTCGCACCAAGCAAGAACTCGATGAGGTGATCTATTGGCTGACCGGCTATGATGAGGCCGGACTAGCCAAGCAGTCGGCCCAAGACGCCGATTATGCGACCTTTTTCGCCAATGCCCCCAGGATCAATCCCAAGGCCGAGCTCATCACCGGTCTGATCTGCGGCATCCGGGTCGAAGAAATCAGCCATCCTTTGGAGCAACAGGTCCGCCGGCTCGATAAGCTGGTGGATGAGCTGGCCAGGGGCAAGCCAATGGAAAAAATCCTCCGAAAGTAGTCCTACGCTGTCATTTTTTAGAGCTGTAGAGCCCGGCATTTCAAGGCTCAAAGCCGCTGTGGCCCTCGGGCTTGTTTTGGGAGCCGATTCTCAGGGGTAGATAATAGAGGTAGCAACTACGACGGAAAGGACATTTCATGAAACGACTCCGTTTGATTGTCGTAATGATCATCCTGTTGGCCGCTTGCAGTAAGCCGGCCGCCGATCCTCCGGCCCCGCAGCCGCCTCAACCCCTTGAGGTCGAGACCGAAGCAACGGAAACGACGGCGGTCGAAACCGATACGGAAACCACCCGACCCGAGGTCAAGCCCAAAGAATTGACCTATACGGATCATAAGAATAAAATCCTCGATCAGCTGGCCTATATGAGAGACTTCGAGACCAAGACCGACATCCTGGTCGAAGCCTCCGGCGGCAGCTTTTTGATGCCGGGCTTTGAGGTCATCGTCGATAAGAGCTTGAACCATCAGCAGCGTCCGCTTGAGACGAGAGCCCGGATCGATACCACCGGCCCGTTCTTTTTAAACCTCGGACCGGCTCGCCGTGAGATCTACACCGAAGGCGGTGAGGTCTTTAGCTATGATGAAGCCAAAAACCGGTTCGTCAAGGATAGCAAGATCCGGCCCAATCAGGTCCTGGAGCAATACGATGCCGAGACCCAGATCCAACAAAAGCTCTGGCGCGACTACCGGATGGATCTGACCACCGGCCATCGCTTGATCGCCAAGCTGACACTCGAGGGCGAGGAGGCCCGAGGACTGATCGATGAGGTCTTTTTAAACTATGGCATCGCCTTTGAATTCGATGACAAGCTCGTCACAGAAGAGGTCGAGATGATCATGGAGTATGATCCAGAGACCTATTTTCCTCAGACGATGGCCATCGAGGGCGTGACCCGCTCAAACGGCTATGATCTGGCGATCGAGATCGATGCCGTATATCGCAACGTCAAGTAGGAAATACCGCTTTTGGTATAGGCAAATACCGGTTATGGTATAACTAAATACCGCCTGTGGTATAGGCAAATACCGCCTGTGGTATATGGTTATTAGGTAAAAACTCGAATTCCGGAGGGTCACCCGTGTCTTGATCCGGGGTAAAGCAGGTGGATTCTCTAAGGCAGGAGGTGCTGTCGGATTAGGTGTTGGTGTTGCTCGTGGTTCAGGAGGTTATGCAAATTTCCCGTTTGCTTTTTAAAAAAGTTTATGTATTCATTATTTTTTTTGAATCTTTAAGATTAGTTTTCGTAAAAAAGATATTAGTAAAAATCCGCCGCCTAGTGCTATCATAAATTCTTTTTTTAAAAAAATTAAGGTGCTTTCCAATCCTGAATTTAGTACAACTAGAAATACGCCAGCCACTAAAAGAGAGTAACCCGAATTTTTTATCCAATTCCAAAACTTTTCGCTATTCAAAACTCAACTCCTTATTATTTTTATTTATTATAATTATAACAACAATTGATTGCGACTACAATTCGAGCTTGCCCAAAAAGGAGATGTTATGAAAAAAATACTGCTAATTGCACTAACTATGACCTTGCTTATTTCAAATACACTAGCCGCTTTTGCTTATTCGGAGCCAAACGACATTGAGCCATTAAACACTAGATATCGACGTGTTATTGAAAAAGGTATCGAAGTGGAACAAGGAAGACGCACTGTAACTAGTGCCGACTTAGCTAGCAGCGAGCGAATTAAAAATATTGTTGCCGCATCGTTTGGTTATGTCGCTCCTCCTTATGGTTTAACCCTAACAATGATTATTCTCGTGGGAGACCATATTTATCAAAATGATTTGACGGGTACCTTTATTTCATATCGACAGGTAGAGACTTGGTATCAAGAGCATAGACTAACAGGAGCAAGACACCATGAAGCTACATACTACAATTACCGCACGGTACTTCCTGATGGAAGTCAAATAACCAATAGAGTTCGTTTAAGATAGTTTTTTAGCATTTAATCGTATGTAGCAATCAATTTTAAAAAAGAGGAGTTTTCCTCTTTTTTAAATTCTCTTATAAAGTTATCCTTATGCGAGATTGTCTAATGACTCATTCAAAAATCATGTCGAACCTCGCCTTTTGCCACTACAGGACTTTATATTATCAATAGGTTTTTTTACACTTTTGGTCTTATCCCCCCTATTTCAGGGTGCCAAAATGTTCTTTTTCACCTTACGTTTGTCAAAGATAAGTTCGCATACAGTTCTTTTTCAGATTATTTTATATATTTTGTTTCAAAGAACACCAGAGGGATACAAGTTTAAATATAACGAGCAAAGGAGGAATTGAGCATATGTGATTATATGTTGACTTGCGCGATTTTTGGTCAAGATCTACTAAAGTCTGCACAAAGGGAGAATCATATGAAAAGATTTTTTACGATACTTATTGTTTTGTTCCTACTTTTCTCATCCACACCTTCAGGGACGAGTTCT
>DUPT01000008.1 GCA_012838225.1 Tissierellia bacterium | reverse complement strand
GTTTGTTTATTCTCTTTGCACAACCGCATACTGGCCGATTGATTGCGCTGGATAGCCAGCACCAAGGCCTGCTTCATGAGCTGCTCATCGACCTCAAACTCAAACACCATCATCATATTGATATTGGAGATGGCCTTGTTATACGAAAACTTTTGTTGAACGAAAATGATATCTTGGCCGGGCGTCATCGGATACGTCTGCATATTTCTACCTTTCCTTTGATATTATTCAATACTCTTGAGTGATTCGACCATCGGGATCGTGACCAGCTTGCGATACATCACGAGATTGACTAAGACAGTAAAGCTCATCGTCAATAAGAAGGCATAGACAAAGCTCATCGGTTCGATGGCATAACCGAACATGATATTGTCCTGTTCGATCGCGACCATCACCAGACGGTGTAGGCCGATCCCGATCATGAGACCCGATAGACAGCCGACCAAGGCTAGGATAAAGATCTCACGATAGACATAGCTCGTCACTTCGCGATTGAAGAAGCCCAAAACCTTCAGGGTGGCGATCTCCCGGATCCGCTCGGTGATATTGATATTGCTTAGGTTATATAACACGACAAAGGCCAAGATACCGGCCGAGATGATAATCAGCGCCACAATGCTCTGCAGACTTGAGACCTGTTCATCAAAGCTTTCGGCCATCATTTTGTAGAGCAGGACATTGGCCACCTCTTCTTTAGCCGATAAGGTATCCGATATCGCCTGGGCATCCGCCTCCGGCGCCAGATGGACCTGATAGCCATTGGTTTGGGCTGTCCGGCGAAAGATCGTTTCGTAGTAGGCCGGATCCATATAGCCATAGTGGAAGACATATTGCTCGGTGATGGCCTTGATCTCAACTTTTTTGGTGATTTCATTCACCCGAAGACTGAGATAATCCCCGACTGTCAACCCCATCGTGCGGGCCAGCTTTTCACTGATAACAATCCCCGGGCCGCTCAATTCGATCGGTGTTTGATCATGGCGCTGACGCAGGGCGATGTAGTCGGAAAAACCATCGGTCTGCTGCGGTACGATCAGGGTGAGCGGTAGGACATCACTTTGATCATCCACCTCGGCATTAAAATTACTGACCGGGATAAAGCCCGTCACACTCTCATGATCCTCGAGGAAACTTTTGACCTCAGCCCGGGCGTCTTCGACATCGCCTTCAAGCGATAGACCGATCGCCATATCGTATTGGAATATCTCACCAAACTGCTGGTCGACCACCTGAGAGACCGAGTTATTCATGCCCAGTCCTGCCAAGAGGAGGGCCGAACAACCCATGACCCCGGCCACCGTCATCCAAAACCGCTTTTTATAGCGGAAGATATTGCGCGAGGTGACCTTCTGCATAAAGGAGAGTCGGCGCCAAAAGCCCTTGAAGCGCTCGAGCAGGATCCGGCCGCCACCGGTCGGCGGCTTGGGCCTTAGTAGAACCGCCGGGACACCCTGGAGCTCTTGGCGGGTGGCCCAGTAGGCCACGCCCATCATCGTTAAGGTAGCTACCAGCACACTGAGGATCGCCAGCGGCCACTGCGGCGTACGTAGAAATTCCGGAATGACGAACATCATCGACCAGGCTTCAAAGATGGCCTTGGGAAAAAAGCTCATGCCAAGCGTTATCCCGATCAAGGCACCGCTCAGTGAAGCCAAGGCAGCATAGCTGACGTATTTGAAGCTTACAATCAGATTGGAGTAGCCCAGCGCCTTATAGGCTCCGATCAGAGAGCGCTGTTCGGTCACCATCCGGGTCATCGTCGTGAGACAGACCAGGGCCGCCACCAGGATAAAAAAGACCGGAAACAGCCCGGCGATGGCATTCATCCGCTGGGTCGTCATCTTATAGGTCATCAATCCGATATTGCTCTCACGATCGAGCACGAACCATTTGGGCGCCGCCAAGCGTTCGATCTCGTTTTCCGCTCGGATGATCCGCTCTCGGCCATCCTGCAGCTGCTTTTCACCCTCGGCTCGCTCCTCGTTGTACTCGGCTTCGCCTTCACGGTACTCCGCCCAGCCGGCATCGAGCTCGCTTCGGGCGGCTTTGAACTGCGCTTCGCCCTCTTGCTCGGCCATGACCAGCTTGGATTTTGCTTGCTCCAACTGATTGCGAGAATTTGCCAGGGCATTACCGGCTGATGCCAGTTGAGACTCGGCCGAGGTGATCGAGCCTTGAGCCAGGTTATTGAGCCCACCGACTTGTCCATTGGTCTGCTCGACCAATTGGACCAAGTGAGAATAGCCATCGAGCATGGCTTGCTGATTGGCGCGCTCCTCCTGCGTCAGATCAGGATTTTGCAGACTGGCCTCCATCTGGCTTTGACCGGCCAGGGCGTTTTGATAAAGCGAATCGATCTCACCGGATAGTTGATTGAGCTGAGCGATCTGATCGCCGTGTTCAGTCATGACAGTGTTATAGCTGGCCAGTGACTGATCATACTGGGACTGAGCGGCTGCCAGCTGCTGTTCGCCCTCATGGACTTGGGCCCAGCCATCAGCCAGGGTTCGCTCCAGGTTCTTCTGTTCTGTTTCCAGGGTCGCTTCGCCCGAGACCAGTTTGTCCTTGGCTTCGGCCAGGTCTGTTTCGGCTTGGCCGATTTTGTCGTCAAACTCCTTTTCCTGTTCGGCAAAGGTTTTTTTGGCTTCATTGAGCTCCTTGGTGGCATCGGCCCGCAGCTCCTGAGCCCGGATCTCAGCCCGCTCACCGCCCAGGTTCTCCACCTGATTCAAGACCCGGCGGGTCGTATGCTCATACTGTTTAGAGAAGCTGTTGAGCTCCCGGGCATCGGCCACCTCGATCAGCGCTTCGACATAGACCGGATAGGAAAAATCCTCAGGCGGGATCATCATAAAGAAATTGATGCTGCCGCTGCCAAGATCGGTGTGACCCTTTTCGTATGTAAGATAGTCGGCACTTCGAACCGTGCCGACGATGGTGAATTCATCGCGAGCCAGTGATTCCTCGATCGTTTTATCCGGACGGCCTGAGCTTAGCTTGATGGTGTCTCCGAGAGCCAGGTCAAGGTCGACGTTTTTGGAGTCTTCGATGACGCACTCCCCCGAGGCTTCGGGCAATCTTCCTTTAGTCACGATCAGCTGATTCATATTCGTTGGCAGAGAATGCACCCGAAACACCAGCTCCAGGCTGTCGATCCGGGTGATGACATCGGCCATATAGCCGGCATCGACCCGGGCGACGCCCTCACTCTCGGCCAAGGCCGTAATATCGTCTTCTGTCAGACCGAGCGGACTGAATACCCGGATATCATACAGCCGGCTCTCATCATAAAACCGATCGGCGGTGTACTGCATATCGGGCACCGCGGCTTTGATGCCGGCAAAAAAGGCCACCCCGACCAAGACGATAAAAAAGATCGAGACAAAGCGGCTGAACGAGTTTTTCAGTTCGCGGAGAAAGTCTTTGACTACACTGCGATTCATCTTACCACTCCAGACTTTCCACCGGTTGGGGGTCTGGTTGAAGCAGGACTTCCTCGGCCAGACCGTTTTTGATGCGGATCACCCGATCAGCCATCGGCGTTAGGGCCAGGTTATGGGTGATGATGACGACCGTCTTACCGGTGGTATGACATGTCTGTTGCAGCAGCTTAAGGATCGAGCGGCTCGTCTCATAATCGAGGGCTCCGGTCGGTTCATCGCATAGAAGGAGCTTGGGGTTTTTGGCCATGGCTCGAGCGATAGCTACCCGTTGCTGCTCCCCACCCGATAGCTGGGACGGGAAATTATCCATCCGATCCTGCAGGCCGACATCGTGCATCAGTTGATCGATCTCGAGCGGCTCGGCCACCGTATAGGCGGCCAGTTCGACATTTTCCCGGGCACTCAGATTGGGGATCAGATTATAAAATTGAAAGACGAATCCGATATCATCCCGCCGATAGAGCGTGAGCTGTTTATCCCCATAGGCACTGATGTCCCGGCCATCGACCGTTACCGTGCCTTCGGTCAATTTGTCCATTCCCCCGAGAATGTTCAGGACCGTACTTTTACCGGCCCCCGATGGTCCGGCAACGATGACAAGCTCTCCCTCCCCGATGGTAAAGCTTGTGCCGGCTAAGGCCTGGATCTCGGTCTCACCGGTCCGATAGATCTTTGTCACATGATCAAAGACGATGAAATCGGATTTTCCTTTGTTGGGCGTTGTCATAATGTATACCTGAGACGGCGATGACGTGTCGCTTCGTGATGATCAGCCATTGCTCAGCTGAAACCCGCTCGATGGGTGTAAGAGCTTGTCTCTCCCAGGAGAAGGCTTCGGGATAGCTTAGCCGGCGGATCGACTTGTCAAGGACGCCTCCCTTTCGTTTCAATTCACTTTCTTTAAGACACCAACGGGCAAAGAAGCTCAGCTCCGGCTGAGGACTGTCTTGTATCCTGGCCTGCTCCTGCGGGCTAAAGGCCATAGCCAGAGCCACCTGTCTAAAGGGACGGATGGCTTCGACATCGATCCCGACCGGACAAGTCCCGGTGATTGCAGCCACCATGGTCGGATCATGCGACAGCGAAAAATGGACCGACTGATCGGCCAGACTAGGCTTTCCCGTAGGCGAATACTCGATCCGCTCAGGCCTGAGGGTGATCCCATGTTCGGCCAGAGCGTGATGGAGCAGTTGCCAGACCGCCCGGTGCTGCTGGGCTAAGCTCAGCGCTTCTGTCACCGGTGCCAGCCAGATCATGCCTTCAGTTCGACCAGTAGATCCGCCACATCACCGAGGGTGCTCAGACGAGCGATCCGCTCCTCCGGCACCTCGACGCCTAAACGGCGCTCCAGATCACCCATCAGACAGATCCGGTCATAGCTCGAAAGCTCCAGATCCTTGACCAGGTGGGTCTCCGGGGTCAATTGGCCGTCTTCAAATTCAACATAATCACTTAGAACTTCTAAAATAATATCCTGTAGCATACTAGACTCCTTTGTAGAGATGGCGTTTGATTTTTCGGGTGGTGGTTTTGATAAACTCCGTCTCGACCAGCTCGATATCCCCAATCTGCATATAGGCCGGCATCAATTGATTGAAGCGGCGGACGTCTTGTCGCAAAATATCGAGTGACTTTTCACCGTGGGCTTGAGAAAACTCCGGGTCGAGATAGCAGGCGGCCTTGATCAAGTGGTCGCCATTGGCATAGACGATCGATTCTTTGACATAGCTCAGCTTTTTCGAGAGCAAGCCCTCGATCATCTCCGGATGGACATTTTTGCCATTGGGCAAGATGATCAGGTTTTTTAGCCGGCCATCGACATATAAGAAGCCGTCCTTATCGAGTCGGCCGATATCGCCGGTGCGAAGCCAGCCGTCGTCGGTGAAGCTGTCTTTGGTGGCGGCCGGATCACCGTAGTAGCCCAGCATCACATTGCCCCCTTTGACCTGGATCTCGCCCTCTTGACTGATCCGGACATTGCAGTCGGGGATCGGTCGACCGACGGAGCCGACCTTTTTCTTCCAGTCAAAGCGAGAACAGCTGACGAGGGGTCCGCACTCAGTGATACCATAGCCATTGACCACCTCGATGCCGAGATCGATCAGGTTTTGCGCCAGATCGGGTGCCAGCGGTGCTCCGCCGCAGACGATGCGATGGAAATTTCCGCCAAACGACTGGTGGATCGGTTTGAAATAAAGCCGGCGCTGATCGATGCCGAAGCGGCGGATCAGGTTGGAGACGGCCAGACCGTATTGGACGTGCTTGGTCAGGTAGTTGTTCTGGATGCTCTTCCAGATCTGACGGTGGAAGCTCTCTAGGATCATCGGCACCACCAAGGTGAAATTGGGCTGGAATAGTGCGAAGTTCCTTGACACATTTTTCAAGGAATCATTAAAACAGATGGTTGCCCCCAGATACATCCCGCCCAGGATATGACAACTGCATTCATAGGCATGGCTGATCGGCAGCAAAGAGATGGTCTCGCCCGGCGGGCTGATGACACTGACGGCTCCATTGATCACGGTCGCCAGATTCTTTTGACTGAGCATCACGCCCTTATTGGCACCGGTGGTCCCGGAGGTAAACAGGATCTCACACAGAGCATTGTGATCGATCGGCAGTTCCGTATAGGAGCGATCGCCAAAGAAGCGCAGCTGACGCCCAAACTCGATCAGCTGAGACAATAACCAGTGCTCCCCGTAATCGACCTCATACTGCGGATCGATCACGATCAGTCGCTCTAAGCGATCGACTCGTTCAAAGATCCGCTGAGCCATCGGGAAAAATCTATTCGAGACGAATAGGTAGTCGCAGTCGCCTTTTTTGATGAGCTGTTCGAGGATGTCCTCTGTCATCTCCTTATCGAGCGGAACAGCGACACCGAGGCCCGTGATCACACTCAGGTAGGCCTGGACCCATCCGATCGAATTATCACCCAGGATCCCGAAGTGCTTCCCGACCCCGGTGTTATTTAGCAGGGCGGTACCCAAAGCCTCGACCTGATTGAGAAAATGCTTATAGCTTAGTGCGATCAAGGTTCGATCAAGCGTATATTCTTTGAAAATGATCCGGTCGGCGTAGTGCTTTAGGCAACGCTCAAATAGCCCTCGTGTATCCTGGACCGGTTCGATGGTGTAAAAAGGATATTTCATAATAGTACCTGTCACAGGCGCCCCTCAAAGAACGGGGGCCGGCCTGACTAATCTTTCTTTCGCAGTACCCGGGCAGAACCGAGACAGAGGATGATCCAAGGCAGTAGGCTGGGTCCGACACCGGTACTCGGCAGGCTCGGCTTCGTGGCGGCCGGGCTTGCCGGCGGGGTCGGTTTGACCGGCGCTATCGGTGGCCGATCGGGTTTGACCGGCGGCTTACCGGCCGTATAGCGATTGGTCACGATCATTCCCAGGACCTTTTTCTCATAGCCTTCCGGTACATTGAGCTCATCTACGGTGTAGCTGTATTCCTTGCCGTTAAGATCGGTCAGCGGCATATCTCTCCAGGTATAGCTCAGCTGATTATCGAGTGTCACCGGCTCACCGAGCGGCTCCCCGTCACGCAGCAGTTGAAGCTCGATCGCCGGACGCTTCTTATAATCGCCCCCGATCCAGATCTTAGCGGCCGTGATGGCCTTGGTCGGCACTACATAGGTATTGATGACCTTGAGGCCGCTCTCTTGCTTGGTGTAGTTGGCCGGGACCGCGTCCTTGCCGTCTTCATCGACTTCCTTGACGGTATAGATCAGGTCTTGACCGGTCATATCTTTTAGCGGCCTATCGGGCCAGATGACCTGATTGGTGGCGGGATCGAGTCGGGTCGGCTCACTGACGGCTTGATCGGCTAAGAAGAGCTGGAGATAGACCTCAGGCCGATCCTTTGGCCCGTGGATCCACTCTTTAGTGGCTACGACCGGGCCGGTGGGCGGAGTGTAGCGGTTGGTCACACTCAGACCCTGCTCCTGCTTAACATAATGGGCCGGGGTGGCATCGTTGCCTTTGGCATCGACTTCCTTGACCGTATAGGCCAGCGCTACTCCGTCAAAATCTGTTAGTGGCAGATCCTGCCATGTGACGCGGTTGGTGGCCGGATCGACCAAGGTAGGTTCGGTGATGGCTTCGTCTGCCAGGAAAAGCTGGAAGAAGATCTCCGGGCGCTCGGCCGGTCCATCGATCCACTGCTTGGTAGCCGTGATCTCCCCTTTGGGGATCTGATATGTATTGGTGACACATAAGCCTTGTTCGGTTTTTTCATAGCCTTCGGGCGCAAAGTCGTTCCCCTCGACATCGACTTCTTTGACCGAATAGCAATAGGGCACGAGCAGATTGGCCCAGCGGGGCTGTTTGGCCCAGGTGGCACTGGTTTTGCCATCGACCAGCTCGATCGGAGCTACATCGACCGGCTTGGGCTCGCCGCCCGGGATCGCTCGGTAGAGCTTCAGCCAGACACTCGGTCTGGGTGATGGTCCGCCCTGCCAGACCTTTGTGGCGGTGATATCTTTTCGGCAGTAGGGAATCGTGATCGTGACATCGATCTCGACTTCGTTTTTCCAGGACCACTCGATCGAGTAGCCATAGTCCTCGGGACGAAGCAGCTTCCATACGCCCTCATCAAGATGGTAGAGATAGAAGCGAAGCTGGAGGCCATCCTCATTCGCCAGAGCCTGCCAATCGATCTGTGTCGTGCCATCGGCCGAGATCGCTTGGATCGGCAGCTTATGCCATAAGGTGCCATCGAGTGAGTATTGTAATTGAAGACCCAAGTGAGCCTCGTAGCCTTCGAGCAGTTGACACAGGATGTGTCCGATGAGACCGCTCGGGCGCGATTCCGGCGGGCCGGCTTCCTCAGCCAATGCGACAGGTCCACTAAGACTTAGTAATAGACAAAAGACCATAAACAAAACCAACGATCTACGCATAACAACCTCCTTTAAAGAAACCGTAACATACGCCCTCAGGATTTAGTACATCCGAAAGAGCGTCATCATCTCTACATTAAAGGCGAAGCGGTCTCACGCTTTTGGGTGATAGCGATTTCTTGAAAAAACTGAACCAACGGATAGGCTGGGCTTAAAATGGCAATCGATATCATACTTTTGGGTGATGGATAATTAGATGGGAGGTATAGAATAGTAGCGTATACCTTTGACAAATGACAACGGTTATAACTTAGGCCGCTCAGGTTGAAGAAAACTTGAGACAGAGATAAAGATAGCTTTTATCCACCGGGGAGCGGATCATGATCAATATTGTGGTGGTAGAAGACCACCGTCTTGTCCGAGAATCCATTGTTCAAGCATTAAGTAAAGAGCCTGATTTTCAGGTGGTTGCCTCGATCGATTGTGCCCATCAGATCCATAAGGTCTTTCAGCAGATGAGTGTCGATCTGGTCTTGATGGACATTTGTACCAGTCATAATTCGAGCGGACTGACCGAGGCCAGGCTGATCAAGCAGACCTTTCCTGAGACCAAAGTCATTCTGATGACCGGGTTTCCGACCGTCACCTTCATTGATGAAGCCAAGGAGATCGGGGTCGAGGGCTTTATCTATAAGGACCTCTCGCTGGCCGATCTGATCCAGACGATGCGCAATGCCCTGCGGGGGTATTCGACCTTTCCCATCGCCCAGGAGTCAGGCTTTATGGACACCTTCAAGAGCTTTACCGAACAAGAGAAGGTCATCCTGAAGCTGCTCTGTCAGGCCTATTCTCGAAAGGAGATCGCCCGGGAGCTCGACATCTCTGATAATACGCTGAAAAGCCATCTGGCCAATATCATGCATAAAACCGATTTTTCGAGCATCACAAAGCTCGTCATCTACCTGATCAATAATGGTTATATGAGTCCCAACGGCTAGCCCAAAACGACGAGACCTCTCACCCGCTTTTCTTTCACCGATCAGCGGGTTTTTTGATTTCTATCGCCCGCTCGAGAAAGTTAACGTAAAATTGACGAGAAATTCATTCGTCTGTTACACTATAGTAAGTTGAATGTTAACGCCCTCAGGGACATTCATTAACCGAAAGTGGTATAATTACTTTATATAAATATGCACTCTAATTTCGAAAGGATACCAATATGAAACAGTACGTCTATTCCTTCAAAGAAGGAAACAAGGACATGAAGGACTTGTTGGGCGGCAAGGGCGCCAACCTGGCCGAGATGAGTAATATCGGCCTGCCGGTCCCACAGGGCTTTACTGTCACCACCGAAGCCTGTAACGAATACTATGCCAAGGGCAAACAGATCTGGCCGGAGCTTCGAGAAGAGATCTTTGCCAAAATGGCCGAGCTGGAGCAAGAGACCGGCAAGACCTTTGGCGGCACCTCCAATCCGCTGCTGGTCTCCGTCCGAAGCGGCGCCAAATTCTCGATGCCCGGCATGATGGACACCGTACTAAACCTAGGTCTAAACGATGAATCGGTCGAGACACTGTCTCAAGAGAGTGGCAACCGCCGCTTTGTGCTCGATAGCTATCGCCGCTTCATCATGATGTTTGCCGATGTCGTCATGGAGATCCCCAAGAGCTACTTTGAGAGCGTCTTTGATGAGATCAAAGAAGCCAAGGGCGTTGATGAAGACACCCACCTGAGTGCTGATGACCTGGAAGAAGTCGTCGTCCGGTTCAAAGAGATCTATAAAGCCCGCGATGGCCACGATTTCCCGCAGGACCCGAAGGAACAATTGATCGAGGCTGTCACAGCCGTATTCCGCAGCTGGGACAATGAGCGGGCCAGGATCTATCGCAATACGTATCATATCCCGCATGATCTGGGCACCGCCGTCAACGTCCAAGCCATGGTATTTGGCAATATGGGCGATGACTGTGGTACCGGTGTCGCCTTTACCCGCGACCCGGCCACGGGTGAGAATGTCATGCTGGGCGAGTTCTTGATGAACGCTCAAGGCGAAGATGTTGTGGCCGGTATCCGGACACCGCTCTCGATCGAGCACCTGAATGATATCAATCCCGAGATCTATCAAGAGTTCATGGATCTCTCAGAAAAACTCGAACACCACTACCGTGATATGCAAGATATCGAGTTCACCATCGAAAAGGGTAAGCTCTATATCCTACAGACCCGTAACGGCAAACGGACCGCCGCCGCCGCTCTTCGCGTAGCCGTAGAGCTTGAAGAAGCCGATCTCATCACCAAGGACGAAGCCGTCATGCGGATCGAACCCGATCAACTCGATCAGGTGCTCCACCCGAACTTCGACCCCGAGGCCCTCGCCCAAGCGACCGTCATTGCCAAGGGCTTGGCCGCCTCCCCCGGTGCTGCCAGCGGTAAGGTCTACTTCACCGCCGAAGCCGCCACCGCCGCTTCCCAAAACGGCGAAAAGGTCGTCCTGGTTCGAACCGAGACCTCCCCTGAAGACATCGAGGGCATGATCAATGCCGAAGGGATCCTGACCGCCCGGGGCGGCCGGACCTCACACGCCGCCGTTGTCGCCCGCGGCATGGGCAAATGCTGTGTCGCCGGAGCCGAAGGCATCCGAGTCAACGAAGAACTGAAAGTCTTCCGGGCCAATGGCCGAGAGTATAAAGAAGGCGATGAGATCTCCTTAGACGGCTCGACCGGACTGGTCTATGACGGCTCGATCGCTACCGTAGCACCGGAGCTGAGCGGTCACTTTGGAAAACTGATGGGCTGGGCCGATGAAGCCCGTAAACTTGGGATCCGCACCAATGCCGACACCCCGCAAGATGCCCGTCAAGCGATCGAATTCGGGGCTGAGGGGATCGGTCTGACTCGAACAGAGCACATGTTCTTTGATGAAAACCGAATCGCCGCTGTCCGTGAGATGATCACCTCCACCTCCGAGGAGGCTCGCCGTAAAGCGCTCGATAAGGTCCTGCCCTTCCAAAAGGATGACTTTGTCGGTATCTTTGAGGCGATGGAGCATCGTCCGGTGACGATCCGTCTGTTGGATCCGCCGCTGCACGAATTCCTGCCGCAACACGATAAAGAGATCCGAGACCTGGCCGCCACCATGGGCCTAAGCTTTGAAGAACTGAAAGCCACCGTCGATTCGCTGCACGAGTTCAACCCGATGCTCGGTCACCGCGGTGTCCGTCTGGCCGTCAGCTATCCCGAGATCGCTGAGATGCAGACGAGAGCCATCATCGAAGCGGCCATCCAGGTGAAGCAGGACAAGGGCATCGATGTCCATCCCGAGATCATGATCCCGCTGGTCGGTATCCCGGAGGAGCTGACCTATGTGGAAGAGGTCGTTCGCGGCACGGCCGATCAGCTGATCGAAGAAGCCGGTATTGAGCTCAACTACCTCTACGGCACGATGATCGAAGTACCGCGCGGCGCCCTGACAGCTGATAAGATCGCTAAAAACGCTGAATTCTTCAGCTTCGGCACCAATGACCTGACACAGATGACCTATGGCTTTAGCCGTGACGACGCCGCCCAGATCATCGAGGACTATCTGAAAAAAGGTATCTTCGAGTATGACCCCTTTGTCACCATCGACCAAGAGGGCGTCGGCTACCTGGTCCAAAAAGCCGTTGAGCTGGGGCGACAGACCCGTCCCGACATCAAGCTCGGCATCTGCGGTGAGCACGGCGGAGATCCCAAGACCATCCACTTCTGTCATGAAGTCGGTCTCAACTATGTCTCCTGTTCACCCTATCGTGTCCCGATCGCCCGACTGGCAGCTGCCCAGGCGGCCCTGATCGAAAAACACGGGGAAGCCACCCATCACGTAAAATAGTCCGACAAATAGAGCCAACCGCGGTTGGCTCTATTTTTTCGATGATCTTTGGGCAAAACTACTCCTGCTCTGCCTCTTGTTGGCCCCATCATAACCGGTCTTGTCGGTTGACACCGGAAACGGCTACGCAAATTGGTTGTTTAGCACCCTAGATCAATCCGTTTCGCTGTGCTTCCTCCTTCAGCCAGTCCCTAAAATCCGGATGAGCGATCCTTATCAGCTCCTTCACCCGCTCCGCTACGTTCAGACCTCTGAGCCAGGCCACACCGTACTCTGTCACCACATAGTCGGTGTCATTGCGTTGGAGCGATACAATCGCCCCCGGCGTCAGCTCGGGAACGATTTTTGAATAACGCACCTCCCGGCCGGTCTTATCCGTCTTGGTATAGGTCGAATGCAGCGCAATGATCGATTTACCGTCTTTTGAGCGCTGAGCTCCTTGGACCGTGTCGGCTTGTCCGCCGGTCCCACTGTACTGTTTATGACCGATGCTCTCCGAGGCACACTGGCCGCTCAGGTCGATCTCCAGGGCGGCATTGACTGAGACAAACCGGTTATTCCTCGAGATCTGATAGGGATCATTGGCGATCGTGACCCGCTTGAACAGTACGGATGGATTGTCATCCAGATAGTCATAGAGTCGGCGGGAGCCAAAGGCAAACGAACAGAGTGAAAAGCCGTCATAGAAGCCTTTTTGAGAATTATCGACTGCTCCGGCTTCTAACAGATCGAGCATATTCTCCGTAAACATCTCGGTATGGATCCCGAGGTGTTTTTTATCCTTTAGGGCATGGGCGATGGCATTGGGGATATTGCCGATGCCCAGTTGGATGGTCGATCCGTCTTCGATCAGCTCAGCAACTGAGTGACCGATGGCGGCATCGATGTCGGTATAGGGGCTAAGCTCGATCTCCGGCACCGGCCGGTCTGATTCGACCAAGGCCGCCACCTGTGATACATGGACCAGCGTATCCCCAAAGGTCCTCGGATAATTCGGATTGATCTCCAGGATCGCCAGGGCCCCCTGCTCGATCAACTCCTTCTCATAGATGGTACTGAGTGAGAGTGAGACATAGCCATGCTTATCCATGGGTGAACACGTCCCGAGAAGTACCAGGCGCCTCCCCTCATGGCGAGCCCGATCGACCTTCTTCCAGAGCGCCGACGTTGAATGCTGCGGGACACAAAAGGCCAGCTGCTTCTCATGAGCCGCCCGCTGCTGAGGCGAAAAGAACCACGACTCCTGGCGACAGATCCCAATCATCTCAGGATCATCCATCGCTTGAAAATAGCCGACCGGTAGACAAGACACCATCACGGTATCCTTGATTCCAAAGTCTTTTAGCACCGTCAACTCCTCCAGGATCACCATCGGGGCTGAGGCCACCTGGGCGACAAAGATCGCATCGCCATCCTTGATAAGTGATAGGGCCTCCCGGGCACTCCTTCGCTTTTGGTGATAGATCGCTTGATAGCTCATAGACATCCTCCCTCGAGGGCTATATACCCCAATGACGGCATTGTTGTTTCATTTTGTGACCGATGTCACAGAAATCAGGTATTCTTTAGCTTAGACTACAAAAGAGCCGGTGGGCTCATCAACTTATCCACCCATCATTTAAGCTATAAGGAGTCAAAATGACCAAGAAAGATCGTTTAAAGAAGCTGATCCAAGACCTCCATGCCGGAAGGTCCGAAGCCGAGGTCAAAGCTCAGTTCAAGCAGGAATTCGGCCATGTCACCTCAGAGGAGATCTCTCAGATGGAGCAGGCGCTGATCCGGGAAGGCACCTCCGTCCAAGACATCCAGAAGCTGTGCAATGTCCATGCCGCCATCTTTAGCGGAAATATCACCGACCTACATACGATGGATCGGATCGACCGTAAGCCCGGCCACCCGCTGTTTGTGTTTCGAAAAGAAAATCAGGGGATCTATCAGTATATGGAGGAAACTGTCCGAGGGCTGATGGATCGGTTCCAAGCCGATCCGACTGACGATCACCGGATCGATCTGCTAGCCGCCATCAAGAAGCTGGCCACCATCGATCAGCACTATGCCCGAAAAGAAAATCTGTTCTTCCCCTATCTCGAGAAAAATGGTATCACCGGTCCGCCTCAGGTCATGTGGGGTAAAGACGACGAGATCCGCGACCGCCTAAAGCACATCCTCCAAACCGAGCTGGCCCCGGCTGAGCTTCTCGAAGCGATCGAGGATGTGCTTGAAGAGATCGACTCCATGATCATCAAAGAAAACGATATCCTGTCGCCTCTTTTGGTAAGAAACATCGAACCGGCCGATTGGGTGACGATCGCTCAGGCGTCGCATCAGATCGGTTATGTCTTTAGCGGCGGCATCGAAGGAGCTTCACCCTCAGACGCCAATCACTGGCTGGAGAAACACTCCGGGCAGTTGCCGGAGGAGCCGGCCGAAGAAGTGCTTGAAGCCACCGGCTTTATCCGTTTCCCCTCAGGACTGATCCGACACGAAGACCTGATCCATATGCTCAACACCTCCCCACAGGACTTCACATATATCGATCAGGACGATAAGGTGCGCTATTTCTCAGAGGGCAAGCACCCGGTATTTGATCGCACCCGGACCATCATCGGGCGAGATGTCCGGCTGTGTCATCCGCCCCGGGCGGTGCCGGTCGTCGACCAGATGCTAGCCGACTTTAAGGCCGGCCTAAAAGATGAAGAGACCCGGATCGTGATGGCGGGCACCAAGGTCTTATTGGTGCGCTACTTCGCCGTTCGAGACGAAAACAATCACTATATCGGAACACTGGAGACGACCGAGGAGATCTCAGGGATTGTCGATCAGGTGAATGAGCTTCGCCGCCAATAAAGCGAGGCCGCAATGGGTATGATGACCCATATGAAAACCATCAAAACAACCGACAATCTCTGCCAGTCCTGCGGTCTGTGCATCAACCGTATCCGTCTGTTCGACAATCTGTCAGACGAGACGCAGCGACAGATCATGAGCTATGCCGATCATGAGAGGCTGCCCAAGGGAACACTCCTATTCTCCCCCGAGGACAAGCTCCATCAGCTGATCATTATCCGCCAAGGCAAGCTAAAGCTTTGCGACTACGACGAAGCCGGCCGCGAGTATATCTACGATATCCTGGTCGATAATGCAGTCCTAGGCGAAGACCTGATCTTTTCTGATGATACGATCGGCATGTATGGCGAGGCGCTGACGGAGCTCCACCTCTGTCGACTCAGCCGAAACGGGCTGGAGGATCTCCTGCGTCAAAACGATCAGTTCTCACTCCAGCTGATCCGGCTCTTAGGCAAGCGCCTATCGGACAATCAGGCCACCATTCGCCTGCTCAGCATCCCCGATAGCAAAAGCCGGCTGGAGCAATACCTGGTCCGGCGGTGTGAGAGTTTGGGCCACAATATGATCGAGCTCAGCCGCGACACGATCGCTTCGGCCATCAATGTCTCGCGTGAGACCGTATCTCGTAAGCTCAGTGAGATCGAACGAGACGGCCATATCGAATTGATCGGCTATAAAAAGATCTTGGTCAAGCACAAGGAAAAAATGAAGACAATCTAACGGGCAGAGGATCGCCTCTGCCCTTAGCATAGGTTTAATTCCCGGAAGGCTCCGATCGTCGGTAGACGGGGACCGGATTGGCATAGAGCTGAATAGACGGCTCAGCCGGCAGCACCTGATTGATATAGAGTGAGCGATAGGGGATCGCCTCGATCAGGTCGTTCAACCGCTCGACATTTCCGACTACCACCACCCCATAGGTGGCCAAGCCCTGCGCCTCGATATAGTCCAGGCTGGCCTGATAGCTTTGAGAGCTTCGGGTGGTGGGGTCCATGACCTCGACAAACTTCGCTTGATCGATCAATAGCTGCAACCGACTCTTAAAATGAGCCGCTGCCCCTTCGGCCATGGTGGCCGCATAGTCATCGATATAATCGTCTTCTCGAAAGATATCGTTTAGGAAGAAGAGAGGATACTTATCGTCATCCAGCTCACCCGCATAGGTCGTATATTCGCCCTCAGGCCGAAAGCCGAGCAGTGGGACCGGACGTCCTTCGGCCACGGCTTCGGGATGCTCGATCCGAACACCGGCCCAGATGAACTTCACGGCCTGATTTTGATCGATCATCTGGTAGAGCTCCTCGAGGCTTTTATCCTGATCAAAGACCAGGCTTAGCGAGACATAGTTCAGCGGACTTAGATGCTCTAAATAATAGCGAGACGTCCGGTTTCGATTGCCGTAGTCCAATCGATCGGCCGGGAACTGGATCAGATCGAAGCCCTGGATCTCACCGGTTCGCCGGCGTCCATCGTAGACGCCACCGGTATTTTCGATCCGATCACGTGACAGATGGATCTCGTGGCTCTGGGCCTCTCCGGAGAAGAGATTTCTCAGTCTATAATTGATCCGGTGATTGCCGAAATGCTCCGATTCAACATAGGCACTCTCGAGCCCAAGGTGGGGATGATTCAAGCTGGTATAGGCTGAGAGCTGATAGTAGACATCCGGCAACTGAAAAGCTTTGGCTTCACTTTGGTTGAGCTCGGTTCGGCTCGGGTCGTAGTGGGTGTGATCGATGACACCGGGTACGACATAAAACACAAACAGGTAGAGTCCGATCATGGCGAGGAGGGCTGTCAGCACCACCCGTCCCAGGCGGCGATTGATAGTCCGCCTAAGCTGCTTTGTCTCTTGCCTTGCGATCTCTTCCTGGGGGATATCGCTTAGGATCGCTCCATCCATTTCCTCCGACAGATAATCCTCGAGGGCATGGAAACGCTCGATCTCCTGTTCGACCCATTGTTGCTCGTCGTCACTGGCTGTGCCGGCTTGGTAGCGTTTAAAGGTTTCTCTATAATTCATCACTTGCCTCCATTGCTCGTTGTAGTCTTCGTCTGGCCCGGAACAGGTTGGTTTTGGTACTGCTGTAGGATTTGCCTTGAGACCGGGCGATCTGGGTGAGGCAGAAGCCGCCAAAGTAGTACAGCACCAGAACCTCGCGGTAGATCAAAGGGAGTGCGATGATCCGGTGATAGAGATCGCGGTTCTCCTCCGATCGGAGCAGCCGATCCAGCGGCGTCGTAGCGTCTGTCAGCTTCTCAACCTGCCAATCCTCGGCGATCCTATCCGGCCTTTTCACATGATCCAGGTAGAGGTTTCGACAGACTCGAAACAGCCAAAACTTGACATAGTCCGTCTCCTCGAGTGATAGGAGGGCCTTATAGAAGGTATCGCTTGTCAGATCCTGAGCCAGATGGTGATTTTGGCATAACGAATAAGCATAGGCATAGAGTTCTCCATAATGACGTTGATAGAGCTCTTTTAGCAGCTGATTCGTCACCTCGTCTCCTCTCTCTTCACCAGATAAACGATTGAACGAGCAAAAGGTTACAGAAAAAAAGAGCTTTGCCAGCTCTTATAAAGGCTTTCGGTTCATTCTTTAATCCCAACGAAGCTCCACCGCCACCTCTTGATATTTTTCTACGAAGCCGACCTCAACAAAGCCCAGACTCTCCAGCAGATGTCTAACAGTATCATTTCCCAGGACATAATCGGTCTTGATGGCTTTGGCGCCCAAGCGCTTCGCCAGCTCAATGATCTGGACCATGGTCTGTCGCCCGTAGCCCTTGGCTTGATAGCGATCCCCGATCATCAGTCGCCACAGGTAGAGGTGGTCGTTTTTGGGATCATGGTGATAGAGCAGGTAGCCGATCAGCTCTTCTTCGTGATAGACCGCCCGGACAAAGAGGGTCTTATCGTGTCGCCTCAGCCAGCAATCCGCCAGGGATTGGATCGGCTCACTCACAAAGTCGTCCTGATCAGGCCTTAGCTTCAAATCGATCAGATCGGAGTAGTTTGTTTGATCGATGTCTCGAAAAGAGATCTTGGTTGGTCTAAAGTCGTACACCGCTTCTTCCGTGATCAGCTGATCGACCGGGATATCAAAGTCCTCCACCGGCACCCGGTCGACCACCTGGACCGAAAAAGCAATCCCGATGGTGTGGGAGCGATCAGCTTGAGCGCCGAGATAGCGATCATAGAAGCCCCCGCCATAGCCGATGCGATAGCCGTCTTGTGAGAAGGCCACCGACGGTACGATCACCAGATCAGGCTGTTCGTTTATCAAACGAAGGCAGTCTTCTTTCGGTGCCAGGATATTATAATAGCCGACTTCTAGCTCCGAAAAATCCTTTAGTTCCGAAGCCAGCATCCCCTCTGCCTTCGTCCGAATATAAGGCACCAAGACCCGCTTGCCCTCGACCAGCGCTTGCTTGATGAATTCATGGGTCATGACCTCCGTCCCAAAGCTGACAAAACACAGGATCGTCTGAGCGCTTTGATAGGCCGGCGTCTGCTTGAGCCGCTGAATGATCCGATCGGAGGCCGATTCCGGATCGCCCTTGGTAAAGAAGTCGCCTCTTTTTTTGAGGACGGCCTGACGGACCGTTGTCTTTTCTTGAGTTGACAAAAGAATCTCCATTTCGTTAGTACTTGATCAGAAAGTAGATGACATAGACCCAGCTAAAGAGGCCGTGGATGATGGCCCAGCCGACCGATTGCCAAGTGACATAGCTGATCACCATGGCCAAGGCACTGCCAAAGGTGATGCCGTTTTTGACGGTTTTTTTGATGATGGTTTGATTGTTTTCCACTGCATTCCCCTTATTGGTTTTCTTTTATCTTATCACTTTGGTCATGTTTTGCTCAGACTTTGTCACCTGATCCTTTAGACTCCGCCAATACGGGATAAACAGCGCTACGGCGGTCGACATGGCCAGGCCGTCAGCCATGGGCGTCGCCCAGGGGATCCCTTGGACGCCGGCGACCGAGTTCATCAAAAACATCAGCGGCACATCAAGACCACCTTTTCGCAGGAGTGATAGCACCATGGGCTTTAGCTTTTGGCCGGTGGCTTGAAAGATCGAGATGATCATCAGCGTCACCGCGATCGGAATACTCGTCAAACAGATGATTCTTAGAAAATGCTGACCAAAAGAAATCGTTAGACCGTCCCGAATAAAGAACCGGATCAGACTGACGGCTCCGAAATAAAGACCCAGGGTGATGATAGCCGCTGCCGTGAGACTAAAAATAAAGGCCGTCTTTATCGCGTCTCGCATCCGCTTGAAATTCTTAGCGGCGTAGTTATAGCCGATCAGTGGCATCACACCTTGCGTAAAGCCGCCGGCCATGGCAAAGGCCAGCATATCGATCTTTTTAGCGATCCCCATGCCGGCGATCGCCTGATTGGAATAGCTCACCACCAGTCGATTAAGGATGGTGTTCGAGAAGATGCTCATCAGCATCATCAAAAAACTGGGAAAGCCGACCAGTAGGATCTCTTTTAGCAGGCCCTGACCTAGGGCGAGGTATCGCCGCGAGAGCTTGATCACCGTCTGGTGTCTGTTTCTATGTAGCAGTCTTAAAAAGTAGCCGGTGGCTGCAACATTGGAGAGCATCGTCGCGATGGCGGCTCCGGTGATGCCAAGCCCGAGTGAAAAGATAAAGATCGGATCGAGCACGATATTTAGGATACCGCCCAGAGCCACCCCCAAACTGGCCTGACGGGCATAGCCTTCGGCTCGCACAAGGTGAGCCAAACAGGCACTGATCACCGTCGGAACAGCTCCAATGGCAATCGTCCAAAAGACATACGAGACACAATAGTCATACGTAGCGGCATCAGCCCCCAGCAGAGGAAAAAGAACCGGTCGAAACAGGTAGATGAACAGGCCATAGATCAGTGCCACCGCCCCGGCTGACCACAAGCTAAGAGCGGCCGCTCGGCCGGCCTTCACCCGATCGCCCTGGCCAAGACTGCGAGAAATAAGACTGGCGCCACCGATGCCAAACAGATTGGCGATGGCGGTCAGCATAATAAACGGCGGCATGATCAGTGTAGCCGCCGCCACCTGATCAGGCTCATTTAGCTGAGCGATAAAAAAGGTATCGGCCATATTGTAGATCACGGTAATGATCTGACTGATGATGGTCGGGATGACCAGTGTGATAATGGCCTGATGGATCGGCTTTGATTCAAACAGCTCCGTATTTGCTGTCCCCATAGATTAGGTGGTCCTTTAAGTTGTGGTGATCGCCTTGGCTTTGTCTTTAGTGTCTAAGAAGAAATCCCAACCCGGCGGTTGGGAGGATTAGCGGCTTGGAAGAAAGTATTCACTCCGATTCAGTCGGCAGTTGTCGATTCTCCACAATCTGCTTGACCAGATCGACCGCTCGGCGGATACCTAGGCGACTGGTATTGATCACCAGGTCATAATTGACCGGATCGCCCCAGGTTTGATGTGTGTAGAACTCATAGAAGCGGGCTCGCCGTTTGTCGACCTTCTTGATATCTCGTTGCAGTTGCTTTAGATTTCTGGCCTCATTGACCTCGCCCTTTTCGATGCAGCGTTTGATCTTGAAGTCATCGCTGGCGACGATGAAGAGTCGGAACAGGTAGGGCTTGTCGCGCAGCAGGTAGTCGGCTGCCCGGCCGACGATGACACAATCGCTTCGCTGAGCCAGCTCCTGTATCAGATCGCTTTGGCGCTGGAAGATATCGTGATTCATCTCGGAGATCGGATCGATCGTTTGAGCAAAGGACTGAGCGATATTGATCGGCATCAACGGCAGCGGATCGATCTGGTCGATCTCCTGCAGATATTCCTTGGCATAGTCGGTCCGCTCACTGAGTTCATTGACGATCTCTTGATCATAATAGGCCAAAGACAGCTCTTGGGCGACTCGGCGGCCGATCTCTCGTCCGCCCGAGCCGAATTGGCGGCTGATGGTGATGATCCGGTTCATGACGACCTCTTTTCTCTTTAAGTCATTTGGTTATATCTATTGTATCACGGCGGCCGGGGTTGGATGCTCCGGTAAACTTTTGTTTTTACGACGAGTTTTTTATTCGGACTGGGTAAATAAGGACTAGGAGGTATGTATGATAAAAATTGAAGCTCTTTTGGATGCCTATGCCCAAGCGGTCTATCAAAAAGATATCGATCAGCTCTTGGCCCTGTATACCGAGGATGTCGTGGTGTTTGACGCCTTTGACAACTGGGAATATCGGGGAAAAGCCGCCTGGGGCGAAGCGGTCGAACGCTGGTTCACCGACCTGGGCGACGACCTGATGCGGATCACATTCAATCAAACTCATGCCGAATTCGATGATAATGTCGGGGGCCTGAGTGCCGAGGTCCACTTCGAGGGGATCAGTGCCGACAAAGACTATGACATGACCAACCGGATCACATTGGGCCTGCGCCGAGAAGGCAGCGACTGGAAAATCTCCCATGAGCACACCTCGCTTCCGGTCAAGCAGACGACCGGTCAGTCGTTTACCCGGGAAGTCTAGGCTGTCATGACACTGCTACAGCCCCTATTGGATCAATATCGTCAGCTTGTTTTAGCCAAAGATATCGAAGGCTTCCTAGCCCTCTACGACCGCGATGTCAAAGTATTTGACGCCTTTGATGCCTGGCGCTATGATGGCAATCATCAGTGGCGGGTGGTCCCGACCGATTGGTTCACTGACCTCAAGGAACATGTGGTCGATGTCACCTTTCGCGACGTCACAGTGATCGGTCGCTATCATCTGTTTGTCGTCTATGGCCTGATTGAGTATCATCATGGTGCTGATCCCAACAAGCATCTGACCAACCGTTTCAGCTGGATCGTCAAGCGCGATGGGAATGATTTTCGGATCGTTCATGAACACACATCGCTGCCGATCGATCGCTTGACCAATTATTTTATAAGGGAATAGCCATGAATCAAGTCATCTTAAAACAATTCGATGTGATGAGCGATCAGTCGCTGGTCTTTAAGTATTTTATCGAAGAAGATAAATTGAGGGAGTGGCTGTGCTATGAGGCCGTGACCGACCCCTATGTCGATGGCCGATATGAGCTCTACTGGGAGCCGGATGAGGATCATCAGAATTCGACCGAGGGCTGTCGCATCACAGTGTTTGAAAAGCCCTACCTGATCGCCTTTGATTGGAAGGGGCCGCGCTCACTCGATGCCATCATGAACCAAGGAGACCCCTTGACCCATGTCTCGGTCATGCTCTATCCGCTGGCCGGGGATCGGACCCGGCTTATCCTGCAGCACAGCGGCTTTGGTGAAGGCGAGGACTGGCAAAGGGCCCGGATGTTTTTCAATCAGGCCTGGGAGCTTGCTTTGCAGCGCCTCGTCAAACTGTTTGAAAAGTGATCACGAAATGATCAGCCGTCACGGTCGTCCTAATGGACAAAAGTGACGGCTTTTTTCGCTATAATCCAAGATCTTCTTCCAGGGCCCTCAGGTGCTCTTTTAGCACCGGCTTATTGATCACCGGACGACTCTTATTATCCGTGATCTCAAGCATGATCAGGTTTTCGCTTAACAGCGTTTTTAGATGATAGCTTATATTCGGGGCCGATACCTGGAGGCGTCTGGCGAGGGCTTTGTTGGAGCTCTCGCCGCCTTCGATCGCCTTTAGGATCTCATAACGCGTCTTATCGCCTCATCCTTCGTTTGGCCGTTATCGACTCACTTGATAGCGGCATCTTTTTATGAAGAAAGCTCCCACCACGGGAGCTTTCTGCTAGGCTACAACGATATACCAGATGTCCTGGCCGATAAAGCCGCATTTACGATAGACTGCTTCGGGATAGTTCTCATTATCGAGTGAGCCCGAGACGGTGACGAAGTCGACCACCTCTTTTAGGCGGTGGAGGGCTGCCAGCAGGATCAGCTTGCCGAAGCCTTGTCCCTGGTATTTATAGGACACCTGAAGCCAATCGACGATGCCCTCTTTTATCTCCGGATCGACCTCGCAGATGATCGAAGCTACCAGCTCATCGTCTTGAAACAGCCCGAGCCAACCCTTGGGATAGTAGACCGGAAACTCCTTCCAGGATTGAAGCTTTGTTTGATCGACCGAGATGCCCTGATCGTGATAGGCCTGTCTGATCTGTCGGACCAA
The DNA here is from genome assembly GCA_012838225.1 of Tissierellia bacterium. Classification (GTDB taxonomy): domain Bacteria; phylum Bacillota; class Clostridia; order Peptostreptococcales; family Acidaminobacteraceae; genus DUPT01. Next base: position 16,423 of record DUPT01000008.1, on the reverse strand, counting down.
GGCCTCATCGTCTTCTTTTGTCAGCTGACGAAGGATCATGCCCTCCGGGATGGTATAGGGTCTGATATAGGACAGCAGATGGATCAGGCGAAAATAGCGCTCCACCTGCTTGCCCTCGGCCAGCTCCGGCCGATAGTCTCTTTCGTGATAGACCTTGATGCGTGAGGGGATGGGGTGATGTCTTTTCCAATAGGCCAAGGCCGAAGTCCCGATGGGATCGGCCAAATAGTCGGCTTTATCATAGGCCATCGTCGGCCTCTAATAGGATGTGACGCAATTGGTCGACCGTTTCAACGATCATAGTTGCCCGGTGAGCTAAAAACTCCTCCCGCGAGCCATAGCCGAACAACACGCCGATCGAGTCGATGCCGTGGGCGTGGGCCCCCTCGATGTCGTGCTTTCGATCACCGATCATCACCACCTCCTCGGGTGAGAAATCAAACAGGCTCAGGACATAGCCGATGATGTCGTCTTTATTGATTCTCGTACCATCGAGATTCGACCCGATGATCTCATCAAACGGCTGATCGATCCCGAAGTGCTCCAGGATGGTGATCGAATAGACGGTCGGTTTTGAGGTCGCCACGGCCAGGGTCTTTCCGGCTAGCTTCAGATCGTGGAGCAGCTCCGGAATGCCCGGGATGATTTTATTCTCAAACAGACCCAGCTCTCGGTAGCGCTCACGGTAGTAGCGGACGCCTTGGTCGGCTTGCTCCCGGCTTAGACCATAGAATTCTTCAAACGAATCCCATAGGGGCGGCCCGATGACCTTCTCCAACGCATCCAGGTCGTCTTCGATCTGCCCCAGCTGTTGTAGGGCGTACTGAAACGACTTGGTGATGCCTTCTTTGGGATCGGTCAGGGTGCCGTCAAGGTCAAATAGGATCAATTGTTTCTTATGCATTGTTCTCTCTTCTATATTCGAATGATATCGTCGATCAGTCGGATCAACATCCCCTTATCGAGGGCACTCAGGATGGCCGGCGGGGCCTGGAGCTGATAGACCTTGACCGGTTCTGTCTGCTTATGGGCCTGCAGGAGCTGATAGCTTAGATGCCTCAGGCTGACAAACAGCGCATTCTCGATGGTTTCTTTGCCCTGACTCAGGTAGGGCTTGATCGTCACGCTGTTGAGGGAGCTGTCGGCGTGATAGCTCGAGATATCGAGATGATTCCGAAAGTGCATCAGTTGTTGCTGAAGCTCGATCGCCTGCGGGATGCGCAGTAGCTTCAATAGATGGATCAGTCCGGCTAGGGTATCGGCCAGGAGATTGTCGGTCGTTTGGGGCAATCTTTTCTCAAAGCGCAGATCCGAGATCCACTCGCCGTTATACCAGGTGAAGTCTTCGATCGTATCGAAGTGCGTATAGCCGGCCTTTTGATAGAGCTTGATGGCGGCCTGATTATTGGCAAAGGTCCCGAATTCGATCCGGGAAAAATACCGTTTGATCGCCTCTTGCTCAAGAAAATGAAGGATCGTCTCACCATGCCCCTGATAGCGGTGCTTGGGATCAAGCACGACCGAGAGCCAAGCTGAGGAATCGGGATCCTTTTGCATGATCAAGGGATTACTCATCAGCGTCGCCTCCCCGATCATCTCATCATCCAGGTGGACGAGGTAGCGCCAGAAATTCTCGCGCGGCTCCAGATCGTAGCGCAAATCGTCTAGTGTGACCGGAGCGATGTCTTTTTCTTGTCGGTTGAGCCGGATCAGGTGGGCCGAAGCCGGGTCATTATACCACTCGAGCAGTCGCTTCGTTACTTCTTCGTTCGGTTGGAGGGGAGTAAATGTCAGCATCTTAGCCTCTCAGTCTTAGGGCGATATTTTCTTCGGCGATGGTAAAGCCGTGTTTCTCCATAAAGGCCAGGCCGGCCGGATTGACCTTACGGACCGACATCTGGACCTGGCTGTCTCCGGCCTGCCAAGCGTCATGACAAGCATAGGTCAACAGCTTTGAACCGATGCCGCGCTTTCTGGCCGATTCTCGGACGCCGAGAAAATCGATATAGGCCGGATTGGTCTGATAGAAGATATAGCCCAGGATATCACTGCCGTCTCGGTAGACGGCCAGCTTGCCTTGATCGCTGAGTGACATTTCCTCTAATGAGCGACCGGCATAATAGGCTCTGGGAAAGATCTCATCGTGCAAATGATAGACAAACTCGCCTCGGCGATAGGGTCTGATATGCGGATCGATCGCCGGTTCTTCTTTTAGGAGCCGCTCCATCTCCCAGTGCTCATCCGAGGTCCCGCCCAGGGCGGTCACGGCCTCGATGACCTTGGTGTTTTCCCGGTCGACAAAGAACAGCAGGTCGTAGGAGGGATGGCGATACCTCAATTCGTCGATCAGTTCGTTGATCGCGATCAAACTGTCGCCGTAGGGCCCGATCACCTCGACCGAGCGATTGTCATCGATCACATCACCGGCCGCTAGGCCGTCTCGTGACATCACGATGCTGCCACCGTCTTCATAGATTTCATTCAGGTAGCGGGTGATGCTCTCGATATCGGTTCCTATGTAGCCGCAACGTTCTTGCGGTGATGCATTGCGCCCGGCGATGGCGCTGGCGATCATCGGAATATCGTGGGCTTTGATGCTTCGAATCGTCATGGTTACCATCCTTATCGATCATAGAATCAGCACGTGGGATCTATCTTTACTATACCCCAACGCCTGCGTGGCCTGCCATAAAAAGTTTTCGATGCCCCGCTCTATTTGTTTACTTATATCATAGCCTAAGATAAAATAATAGCGAGGAGGCGGTTATGAAGCGTATCGTCGGTACAACAGTCAGGGGTCTTCGCACCCCGATCTTCCAGGAGGGTGATGACCTAAGTGTCATGATCCCGGATGTGATCGAACAATTTCTAGAACAAGAGCATGTCACGATCGGCACCAAGGACGTGGTGGCGATGACCGAGAGCATCGTTGCCAGAGCTCAGGGCAATTATGTTTCCATCGATACCGTTGCGGCCGATTTTTCCGAAAAGTTCGGTGAGGTCTCACTCGGTGTCATCTTTCCTATCCTTTCGAGGAATCGCTTTGCCGTCATCCTGCGAGCGATCGCCTTAAGCTCCGTCAAGAACATCATCTTGATGCTGAGCTATCCCTCAGATGAAGTGGGCAATCACCTGATCAGCCTCGACATGTTAGATGAAGCCGGGGTCAATCCCTACTCTGATGTCCTCAGTGAAGACGATTTTCGAAAGCTTTTCGGCTATCAAAAACACCGCTTCACCGGGATCGATTATATCGATTACTATAAAGAACTGGTGGCCGAATACGGTAAAGAATGCCGGATCGTCTTCTCCAATCGGACCGAGACCATCCTGGACTATACCGATCATATCCTAAACTGCGATATCCATACCCGTCAGCGGACCAAGCGTCGCCTGCTCGAGCGGGGGGCAAAGGTCGTCTACAGTCTGGACGATATCATGACGACCCCTCGCGGCAGCGGCTATAACCGTGAGTACGGTCTTTTGGGCTCGAATAAAGCTACTGAAGACTCCCTCAAGCTCTTTCCCAGAGACTCGATGGAGCTGGTCGACAAGATCCAACAGGAGCTTCGCCGGCGGACCGGTCAAACCATCGAGGTCATGGTCTATGGCGATGGGGCCTTTAAGGACCCGGTCGGTAAGATCTGGGAATTGGCTGACCCGGTGGTATCTCCGGGATTTACTGCCGGCCTGGCCGGCACACCCAATGAGATCAAGCTCAAATATGTCGCCGACAATCAGTTCCGTCATCTGCACGGCCAAGAGCTATCTGATGCCATCAAAGACTATATGACCCATCAGGCCCATGAAGAGATCGATTCGATGGCCGGCCAAGGGACCACCCCGAGACAGCTGACCGACCTGATCGGTTCACTGGCCGATCTCACCAGTGGCAGCGGTGACAAGGGTACCCCTCTTATCTATATCCAGGGCTACTTCGATAAGTTCACGACGGAAGAATAAGCAAAATGCTACGACCCCCATTTGGGGTCGTCGTGTTTCTAAATGATTTTCTCTAGCCGGAGTGGTTATTTGCACTCGCCCTCTTTTATCTTGGCCTTTTTATCCTGATAGATTGCTTCAAGGTTTAACCAAAACTGACTAGTTATTCCGAGGTATCTTTCTAGTCTCTCCGCAATATCTACCGTTATTTCGACATCACCGTTAATCAACTTTTCCAAGTGTGCATCCGTTACACTAATTCCTTTAGCCAGCTCTGACAGTGAGATTGCTCGATCTTCTATTACCTCCTTGATGCTCTCTCCAGGTGGTATTGCGATATACCGATGGTTTGAAATCATCTCTGCTCTCCTTTCGTTTTCGGTTCTACAACCAAGTTTATTTGATCCGGTCAGGATTATCACAGACTGCTGATTTTCACTTGCTCCTCAACCAGTCTCACCTCAATGATGTCATAGGCGTCGGCTTGCTTGAGGTCTAGTCGCCAGTAGGCATTGCCTTCCAGATCCTGGCCGACATAGAGCTCGACCGGTTCTCCCGTGGCCAGATCATGGGCTGATACCACTTGGTTTTCCAGATGATACAATTCAATCACCGACCCTTCAGGTTTTCTCAATAGATAGATATACAACCGCCAAGGCCGACCGGTCAACAAAAAGTCGGTTTGTTCATACGGATAGTCGGGTGTCAGCTGTTTGGTATAGAAGGCCTGACCATGGGTCTTTAGGTAGTCTCCGACCGCATCGAGCGTCACGACCGAGCCTTGGGGGATCCGGCCTTTGCCATCGGGACCGATGTTTAGCAGCAGATTACCACCGCGACTGACTACCAATGCCAGTTGACGAATAATCTCCTCCGGCGTCCGCCAATCCTCATCGGTCAAGCTATAACCCCAGGAGCTGTTCAGCGTGGCCGGCAGCTCCCAGGCCTTATCGAGCGATAGCCGGGGCATTCGATTATCTCCGGTGATGATGACATCTCCCAGACCATGACCGATCCGGCCGCCGATAAGACAGTCGGGCTGTTTCTGTCGAATAAGCCGAGCGATCGTTTCGGAGTCTTCTTTTGGCATACCGGTCGGGGTATCGAGCCAGAGATAACCGATCGGTCCATAGTTTGTCAAAAGCTCTTCGAGCTGGACCAGGGCTTTTTCCTTTAGATAGGCTTGATAGAGCTCATTCGGCGGTGGTGCCTGATAGGCTCTGAGTCCGCCCGGATGCTCCCAGTCCTGGGCCTGAGAGTAGTAGAGGCCAAACATCAAGCCCTCCCGGCGGCAGCCTTCGGCTAATTCGGCTACGAAGTCTCGGCCTAAATGATGCTTTGAGTTGAAATCATCGGTCGATGTATCGAACATGGCAAAGCCGTCATGATGCTTTGAGGTGAAGCAGACGTATTTCATGCCCCAGCTTTTTGCCCGCCGACAGATGTCGGTCGCATCAAAGGCGTCCGGTCGAAAACGCTTCGTCAGCTGATGATAGTCTTCATCCGGTATGTCCATGCTTAAGCGGATCCATTCACTGTAGAATCGGGTCGGCTGGCCTTGATAGCTGCCCCCGAGCTCGGAGTAGAGGCCCATGTGGATAAACAGACCATAGCTTAGACTGCGGTAGTGATCGATGATGGCTTGATTCATATTGTCCTCTCGGATGAAAAACTCCCCGGTGTCAGGGAGTTAAGTGATCAGTTTTCGTTGGGCCAGGTCTGTTCGACCAGACGGACAAAGGCCTGCTCGATCTGGCTGAGCTTGGCTTCTTTATGGGTGACAAAGTAGAAACTGCGTTCGAAGGTGACGCCATTTAGCGAGAGCATCTTCAGCTGACCTTCCGCCAGCTCTCTCTCGACAGCAAACCGAGACAGGAATGCACCACCGACGCCCTCGATCACCAGTTGCTTGATGGTTTCAGTCGAGTCGGAATAGGCCACGACGTTCAGATCACGCAGGGCGATGCCCTGCTCCTTCAGTTCTTTGATCAAAAGATCACGGTGGCCTGAGCCTTCTTCTCTCAGGATCAGATTGAAGTGGGGGAGATCCTCCAGGCTGAGCTTGGCTTCACCGAGCCGGCCGGAGACGACCAGGACCATCTCATCTTTGACCAGAGGCAGATAGTTAAGCTTGGGGTGTCTGATATGGGTGCCGCAAAAACCGAAATCGATCTGGCCATCCATCAGACCCTCAATGATATCGTGGGAGTCGCCATGCTTGATCTGATACTGAACCTCAGGGTTGTCCGATTGGAAGCGGGCGATCAGACCCGGGATCAGGTAGGTCTCGGGGATGGTCGAGGTATGGATGGTGAGCTTGCCTCTGAGCTTATCGACCGACTGATTCATCGCATCCATCAGCTCCCGGCGTTTGTCTTTTAGTTCCTGCGCAAAGCCGTGGAAGAGTTTGCCTTCTTCAGTCAGACGAACCTCCCAGCTGCTGCGGTGGAACAGGCTCAGGCCCAATTCCTCCTCCAGGCTCTTGATATGGTTGGAAATGGTCGGCTGTGTCAGGTAGAGCTCTTTAGCGGCTTTGGAAAAATTGCCCAGCTTGGCAATCATAAGAAATGAATCGATCTGGCGAAAATCCATCGTATCCTCCTTCCATCATTGTAACGAAAAACAAGCTGAAATACCAGCCAAGCCGCTTCGTGAATCAACGCTCTATGATTACTAAATCCCATCGATTGAATCGACTCTAGCTATAGCAGGACCGAAAACAGCCGGAGGATCGTCTGGAGGATCTTTACATACCAGGGCCGCTGTTCCCAGAGCTCGTATTGGATCTCTTCGCCATGGGCCATCGAGGCCAGGATATCTTGTTTCATATCTTTCAGAACCGGAGCACCCGCCAGCCAGACCCCATTCTCAAAGTGAAAATGAAAGCTGCGATAGTCGAGGTTGAAGCTGCCGATGACGCCGTGATCATCGTCACTGATGATCATCTTGGCGTGCATGAAGCCCGGCGTATACTCATAGATCTTAACGCCGGCCTTTAGCAGTGCTCCGTAGTTCGACTGGGTGACATAGTGGACATACCACTTGTCATACACCTTAGGCGTAACGATCCGGACGTCGACACCGCTCTCGGCCGCCGATTGCAGGACACTGACCATCTTATTATCGACAACGAGATAGGGGGTGGTGATATAGACATACTTCTGGGCATTGCTGATGATCATGCGGTAGATATCTTCACCCGGATTATCCGGATTGTTGAGCGGTCCATCGGTGAAGGGCTGATAGTAGCCATCGCCTGAAACCGTCTTGGTCGGTCGATAGACATCATAGTCTGAGATGTTTGGATTATCGGCATCCCACATTTCCAGAAAGGTCACCGTCAGACTCCAGACAGCATCCCCCTCCAGCCGGATGGCAGTATCCTTCCAGTGGCCATGCTTGGGATAGATATTGGCGTATTCGTCGGCCATATTGGCGCCACCGGTATAGGCGATATTGCCGTCGATGACGGCGATCTTTTGGTGATTGCGATAATTGATATAGAGCCGGGCGGTGATCTTATGGATCGGGTTGAAGCGCTGCACCGAGATCCGATTCTTAGCCATGCGATCGACCAAGCTGTCCGGCGCAGTGATGATGCTGCCAAAATCATCAAACAGGATCCTCACCTCGACGCCTTCCTTGGCTTTTCGCACCAGCACTTCCTCGAACCGGTTCCACAGACGCCCCTCATTGAAGATGAAGTACTCTAAAAAGATGAATCGCTCCGCCTTCTCGATATCCTCAAGCATCGCCTCAAACTGAGCTTCACCCAAGGGGTAGTAGCGGCTGGTCGTTTGATGGTAGACCGGAAAACCATGATAGCTCAGATAGCGGGAGAACTTCCGGCGATAGGGAAAGTCTGCTTGGAGCTTCGCTTGGGTATCGGCCCCTTGCTCCAAAAACTGAAAGCCCCGCTCCATCATCTCTCGCACTCGTCGGCCAAAGCGACCCTTGACCGGTCCTCTACCCCAGAGGAAAAATAGAATAAAGCCAAACACCGGCAGGATCATGATGATGACCAGCCAAGTAATGGTAAACGAGCTGTTGGGGTTTTGTGAGATCAAGATGATCACGGTCAATAGGGCCAGGACCTCGATGGCGAAATAGACATAGACCGCTTGGTTTTTTAAGAGGTCGATCAAAAGGGCAATCAAAATGATTTGTGAGAGCAGGGCCAAGACAGCGACCACGATGCGCATCCAGCCGGCCAGCCGGCGATCAGTTTGTTCGTTCATACGTATCCTCTGTTAGTCGTTCAGAATGCTGATGATTCATACTCATTCCTTATCGTTATTATAACCGAACCGGCTGGGATTAATCTGTGTTTGACTTTTACTATTCATCTGCTAGCACGGCCCGCTCTGCCAGGAAGTGGTTCGACAAAAAGCAACAGGCACCAAAGGTCCTATTAAGGATATTCTGTTGTTCGGTGGTCGGATAGAACCGAGCCAATATCCTTTTGCCATCAAGTTACTCTCTTTGCGATCGTTTCTGGCTTTCGATGTATTGCTTAATGATGGAAGGTAGTGGCGCTCCGCCGATAGTAGATACGAAATAGCTATTCGTCCAAAGTGATGGAAGTCTGGTGGTTAATGACTGAAATTCAGACCTCAAGATGCGAGATGACCTCCCTTTGATCGACTTAACTGCTTTGTGTATCCCAAACTGCGGGTCGACTTCAAGAAGTAGATGTACCTGGTCCGGCATGACTTCCATTTCTAATAGGTCGACATTGAACTCTGTACAGACTTCTTGAACAAGCTCCTTTAGTCTTGTTTCTATGTCACCAACCAGGACTTTTCGGCGGTACTTCGGACAGAAAACCACATGGTATCTACACGAATAGACGATATTGTTTTTGCTCTTGTACTCCATAGCTGTATTATACAAAAAGATATTTTCTAATACAAGAGACTAAAGAGAAACGCCGCCAATAAGCTGTCGCTTTTCAATGAATCTCGCACTGATGCTAAGGAAAGAAGCCTCAACATTTCTTATCGGCTTATTCGGTATCGATTGTTTTGGCTGTCTGGTTTTTGGACCGGACTACCCCCACCGCTGTGAGGATCACACCTAAGAGATAGCCATAGAAGCCGACTCTTCTGGAAAAGCCAAACTCGGCATAGACGCCTCGGTTTGATAAGAACCAGACCAGGCTAATGAGTGCCAACAGGATCAGACGGATCACGATGTCTTGGCCCTCTTCGATCGATCGCAGGCTCCAGAGACCGAGGATCAACGCCAGACAGGCGATGATCGGACTGATGCCAAAGGCATTAGAGAACAGCTCAAACGGCAAGAACAAAGAAACCAGCACCAACAGCATCCCTAAGTAGCTTAGCCGGTAGCTCATCCCCTGCTTAAGCAGCCGTTCGACCTGATTCATCAGCCAGCCCAACAGCTTGAGATAGGCCGGCTCGGTCGGCCTCAGCTTTTGGCTGGTGAGACAAGGGAGCAGTAGGTAGGCGACGCTTCCGACGAGGCTTAAGAGGATGCCAAGGCTCAGCAGTCTCGCCCCGATCAGGCCATAAAAAGGCATCAGCCAAGATCCGGCCTGATTCCATTGCGTGACAAAGATCAGACCGGCCGCGACCAAGACAGCGGAAAGAACGAGTGGGATGATCGGTTGCCGGTGATAGAGCGAAAACAGCTGGAGTATGGCCGCCAGGAACAACAGATTGGCCCGCTTCCAGTCGATGCCGAAGAGATTACTGCTGATAGGACTGAACCAACCGGCTCCGGTAAAAGGCAATAAACAGCCCAGAATGACCAGCCCGGCCCCGGCCGACATGATGAGTATCGCCAGACCGAGTGGTCTGTTCTGCTTTAGTTGCGCCAGCTTCTTTTTGATCAATGACATCTGCTCCACTTATTCGTTCCCTTCTACCTCAGTTCCTCCGATTGGTCTTGCCACAAGGCGGTGACGTATCATCCCCAGCCTATCAGACCGACCAAACAATAAGTATCTGGGCGAATGATTGTTCCATGAAGAAACCGACCGGCAGCGGCCGGTCGGCAGATTCTTGTCTGGACGTTTCTTTTTTCAGTCTAAGCTGAGGTGGCTTCTGTCAGACCCAGCCGGCTCAGATCGATCGCTTCGGCTTGATAGTGCTTCGCCTGGGCGTTCCATAGTTCGGCATACTTGCCGGCCACCGCCACCAGCTCCTCATGCGAGCCGCGCTGGACGATCCGGCCGTGATCAAACACCAGGATCTCATCGCTAAAGCGACACGATGATAAGCGGTGTGAGATGATCAGACTGGTCTTTCCCCGGGTGATCTGATGGAACTTCTGATAGATCTCGAATTCACTGATCGGATCGAGCGCCGCCGTCGGTTCATCGAGGACATAGATCGGGCCGTCATTATAGATCGCTCGGGCCAGGGCCAGTTTTTGCTTTTCGCCACCCGAAAGCGTGATGCCCTCACTGTCAAACTCTTTATTCAGCGACGTATCGAGCCCCTTGGGCAACTGATCGAACCGATCTCTAAATCCGACCTCACTCAAGGCCTGTAGCACTTTGGCCTGATCATAACTTTGATCGGTCGCGATCGTCTCGCCCAGTTTGAAGCTGAATAGATCGAAGTCTTGGAATACGACATTGAACAGCGAATAGTACTGATGGGCATCATACTTATTGGCAGCAATATCGTTTAGCGTCACCTCACCTTGATCGGGATCATACAGCCGTGTCAGGAGCTTGATGAAGGTCGTCTTGCCACTGCCGTTTTCGCCGACGATGGCATAGGACTTTCCGACGCTAAAATCGACCGAAATATCCTTTAGGACGGGCCGATCTGTCCCGGGATAGCTGAAGGATATCCCTTTGGCGCTCAACTGATAGTCATTGTCGAGCCGCTTTTCGACCGGGATCGAGCCGACCTGGGTCTGATTCGGCAGATCCATATAGTCATAGTGCAGCTGAACGCCACTGCTATCGCTTCCCATGACCGATAGATGGGTGATCAGCTCCGATAGGACACTGATGAGGACGTTTAGGGCGGCCGTTGCCGCTACGATATGTCCTAGCGGTAGACCGCCGGCAATCCCCTTGAAGCCGACCAACAGGTAGAGGAAGAGGATCACCACTTGATTGGTGCTAAAAGAGATCAGGCTGAGCTTTCCCATCGACCAGGTCAGCTCACGCATCCAGCGGACGGCCGAACCGTTCGGATCGGTATTGGCGGCAAACCAGCGATTGATCTTGGGCTGCTGACGATAGAGCCGGATCTCCTTACCTGCCTCGGGATTAAACACCATATCGGCCAGGTAGTTGAAAGTCGTGTTAGCCGAATGGACCTCCTGGAACAGCTGATTCATCTTGTCATTTTGACGCTGATTATACCGGTGTGGCAGGTAGGCAAACAGCAGGAGCAGTCCGATAAAAACCACGAAAAAGATCGGCGAATCATACACCGTCTCGGTGCGATAGAAAAACGCCGGCAGAATCAGCCAGGCCGCTCCGATCACCGAAACAACGTAGCTGACCAGATCCTTGATGCTATAGGCGATCATCTCAAAGCTGGGAGTTCCGCCATAGCCGATGATGGTAATCTTATGACGCAGGTCTTTGGTGGCCGGATCCTCGGCATAGCCAAAGGCCATATCGATGCTTTTTTTATTCCGAGCCAATTCTAGCCGCTGATGAAACTCCGCCTGCTCGAACTGATGGACGTAGTTGAATAGCCCGCTGATGATCTGGGCGATAAAGACGGCGCCCAGACCCAACAATATGAAGCGTAGCAGTTCAGTATACGCCATCGACTGAGCCAACATGTCGATGATCCGGCGGGAGATATAGATCGAGATCAGAGGATAGATCGCACTGGATATTCCGGCGATCAAGCTGACCAAGACATAGCGTTTGGATAAACCAACGGTGTCTCGAAGGACTCGTTTTGTCAATGGACTCATCGGCGTTCTCCTGTCTGATAATAATAGGCTTGCTTATCATACATCTGCTGGTAGCGGCCACCTAGACCGATCAGCTCCTCATGGGTGCCATCTTCGATGATACGACCCTCTTCAAGATAGAGGATGCGATCACAGAACCGGGTGGTGGCCAGGCGGTGAGTGATAAAGATCGATAGCTTATCCTGGGCGTGCTCGTGATAGCGCCGATAGACCTCACTCTCAGCCAGTGGGTCGAGAGCCGCTGTCGGTTCATCCAGGATGAGGGCCGGCGCGTCTTTATACAGCGCTTGAGCCAGTTTCAGCTTTTGGTGCTGTCCACCGGAGAGGGTGATGGCCTCGGGATCGATCTCTCGAACCAGCGGCGTGTCCTCACCCAGCGGAAGCTCCTCAATCACTTCCGACAGGCCCGACTTCTCGAGTACCCAGTGATATTTATCTTCATCATAGGGGCTGTCTTGAAGCACCGTTTCCTTGATGCTCAAGGGCAACAGGTAGTGGTCCTGAAACACGACCGAAAATAGCCGGTAGTAGTCTTCGACCGCAAACTGCTGGTTATCGATACCGTTGATCAGGATGTGACCTTCATCGGGCTTATACAGGTTGAGGATGAGTTTGACCAGGGTGGTTTTACCGGCACCGTTAAGGCCGACCAGGGCCACCTTTTCATCCTTGGATAGGGTCAGATCGAACTGATCAAACAGCGGTTGCGGGCTGCCGGGATACTGGTAGCTGACTCCTTTTAGTTCGATCGTCTCGATCGTCTGAGGAATCGGCTCCTTGGCTTCATGATTAAACAGCGGCGGATAGTTGAGAAACCGTCTCAGGTGATTGATATCGCCATGGTTATCGATCAGATCGAAGATGACATTGATAAAATCGCTCGAGCTGACCGCGATCGTCGTCAGGGCGCCGATAAAAAAGACCAACTGGCCGACATTGATCAGACCAGCTTGCAGCTGGCGGATCAAGACCGCATAGCCATAAAACGTCAGCAGAAGGATCAGCAGTCCACTGATGAACTGTCCTCCCAACACGACCAGTCCCCGTTTATAGGTGATGCGCCGAAGCTTATGTAGGACATCTTCAAAGATCGTCTCAAACCAAGGCTGGACTCGAAACAACCGGACATCTTTGGCCAGCTGAAAATTACCGGTCACCCGATTGATATAGCGATACTGTTCATTGTAGCGTCCCCGCTCCGCCTTGGTGCCTTCGATAAACCGGTGCTGAAACAGCCGATAGCCGATGACCAGCCCGAGCAGGAGTCCGATGTAGATCAAAAAGCGTCGATCGATCACGCTCAGCATCGCGCCAAACAGTCCGATCTTTAGCAGCTGCTCCAGAAACCGCTTCAAGTTGCTGGGAAAGATCTGGGTCAGTGAGGCGTCCTGCTGGACGGTAGTAAAGGCCAATTCCTTCGTCTTTTGATAGTCTTCCCTTTCCAGCAGCTGATAGTCACACGACTGCAGCGCCGATGTCACCTCGGCCAGCTCGTGCACCCGAAATAACTGGCTGACCAGTTGACTTTGGTGGGAGGCCAGTTTTTGGACCAGCCCGAACAAAGCATAGAGACCGATCAAGACAGAGATCCGACGGATCAGCCGGCTGGCTGCCACGCCCTGAGCCACCATATTGATCAGATCCTGCGTCAGTCGTAGACCGATATAGGCAATGACAAGACCGACGATGACCTCGATCAGCACATACCAGAACAATTTGGCATCAAATCGGATGATTCGCCGAATCAAATAGTTCATGTTAGAAAAAAACCGTTTCATTCTTCACCTCTTGAAACCAGTCTAACAAACAATAAAAAAAGTGAGATCATTGTCTCACCAATGGTTCGGTTTTTGGCATGAGTGGTAGCGTGATCTCACTGGAGAAGACGCCTTCTTCACTCGCCCGGCTCAGCCAACCATCATATTTTTTGACGATCTGATCGATCCGGGTAATGCCAAAGCCGTGCTCGAGACCGATCTTCGTGCTTAGAAATTCTCGGACCTTGCCCCGAGTGCTGTTGGTGCAATTGATATACAGACTCCCCTTGATCGGAGCAATATAGAGCCGAATAAACGGATCGGGACTTTTTAGTGCGGCCTCGTAGGCATTACTTAAGAGATTGCCGATCAGGATGCCCATATCGACCGAGGTGATCGGTAGATCAGACGGTACGATCGCTTTGGCATGGAGGGATATCCCGCGCTGTCTGGCCAAGGTCAGTTTGGAGTTGACGATCGCATCGACGGCAACATTGCCGCTTTGGACAATGGTATCGACGGTATTCAACTCATGCTCGAGTTGATCGAGATAATCGCTAAGCGCATCGAGCTGGCCCAACTGCTGGTGGGTCTTTAGCACCTGGAGTTGATTGCGATAGTCGTGGCGGATCCCTCGCATCTGACGATACATCGTCTCGACTTCTTCGACGTGTTGCTCGATCAAGCGGGTCACATGCGAGACATTGTGGCGAAGACGCCGGTTTCGAATCAGTAGAGCGATTACTGCCAGCACGAACGATCCCATCAAAAGATACATCATCATAAGTGATAGCTCCGGGCCCGGTAGTGCGCGACAAAGGCTTGGTGGACTGATTTTACGTGGCGCCTGGCCAGCGGCACGATCATGCCATTATCCAAGCGGACATGGTCCTTATTCACCTGAGACACATGCTCCAGATGGACGAGATAGGAGCGGTGGGTCTGGATAAAATCCTCCGACAGCTGCTCAGCCAATTGACGAAGGGTTTCTCGTAGCTCCGTGATCCCTTCCTTCTGGTGAATCAGACAGAGGTGTCCCTGAGATTCTATGAACAAGATATCTTTTAGGCTGATCTTTTGGTGATCGATCAGAAGCACCCGGTCCTCACCCGGTAGAGCCTCGATCACCCGGTCTAGGACCTGTGCGAGCCGATCAGCTGTGACCGGCTTTAGCAGGTAGTCGAGGGCCAGGACCTCATAGCCCTTGATGGCATAATCCGCATAGGCGGTGATAAATACGATGGCTACCTCCGGGAGAAGGCTTCGGATCTGCCGAGCGACCTCCAAGCCGTCCATACCTGGCATCTCCACGTCCAAAAAGACGACATCGACATCGAGATGATCCTCTAGGGCAAAGAAGAAATCCTCGGCACCCAAATAAAACCGGGCTTCGACGGATTCTTCCATCGTTTCCAGTAGCGATTGGATCACTTGATGTTGTAGTTTTTCGTCATCGACAAACATCGCTTTAATTGGTTTCATGGACTTAGTGTACCATATTTTATTTCGCTCCTCGTTTAAAAAACCAGGGCGATTGCCGAGCTTTTGGATCTCAAAGATGAAGACATGTTGAAGCTGTTTTTCAAGAGTGATAAAACGGTTAATAGCGCCCATTGTGGCATTCATTTTGGCATTCACAGCGACCTTCTAGTCAAAAGAAAAAGACTGTAAACATTGTTATTTCAATGGTTACAGTCTTACTTCCTATCGACTATGGTGGAGCATAGGGGATTCGAACCCCTGGCCTCTGCATTGCGAACGCAGCGCGATCCCAACTTCGCCAATGCCCCACATTTTGTACGGAAAAATCATACCATATCCCGTTTCATATTTTCAACCTTATTCTTTGGCTATTAGTCCAAGCATCCATCATGATTCTTTTAAACTATGTCAACTTGATTCCATCAAACTGTAATGCATAGTAAAAAAAAAGATGGGATTAATTGTCTCTTGCTCGAGGGTAACTATAAGAAGCGGAGGTAGAATCATGAACTGGATATTAGCTGTTTTGCTTTTTATCAGTGAAATCTTGATGTGGCTCGGTTTTGGCCGGTGGATCTTTCTGATTTTCCAAGATAAGCGAGTGATGGCAATCGTCTTGTCAGTAATCGCCGTTGCCCTGTTACTTGTCATCTGGGGCTTGTTCTTTTCCCCGAAAGCAGCCTATCGCATATCACGTTATCCCAGAGCTTTCATTATAGCCTTGATGTCGGTCCTGATCGGATGGCAACTCTACCGGATGGGTGATCGCACTTTTGGTCTTGTATTAATGATTACAACATCGGTCATTCAAGTGCTAGGACAAATCATCATCTACAGTGATTAATCGATACTTTTCCCAAGAAATCAACAGACTATCCACAGTGATTTAACCTTTCGTTTACTAAATTAGCAGTGGGATGAAGGTTAAATAATAAGGCCAAATATGGCTGAAATATAATAAAAACAAGTGTTCGGTGGGAGATTAGGCTCATAAAACCGGTATTTTTGAACACGAACGTAGTTTCTGTTATATTTGTTTCCATCAGAAATAATTCGCTTATCCACAAAATACGGTCGGTTATCCACAGATCTCGAAAAAAGGACTGAATGAATGTCTGTATAGGTTAGCTAAGAGTCGTATTTCCCAGTAAGAACCACTCGAATTGACCTCCAAGACAATCACCTATCGTGGTTTGAAATGAGAAGTAAAATACATTTCAGTAATTGAACAAATGATGGATGAAGTATCCCGAAATGAAGGCATTTATCGATTAGAAGAGATTGAGAAGGCACATCTTGAGTTTGTTTATGGAAATGGATGGAAT
>DUPT01000072.1 GCA_012838225.1 Tissierellia bacterium | reverse complement strand
GATCGCCCTGCCGTTTGACCTTCGTGAACCCAAAAGCTGTCGTGAAGCGATCCTCAAGATCCGCCAAGACCACCGACGACTCGACGTCTTAGTCAATAATGCCGGCGTCGAATACAATGAGCTCATCGGCCTGTTCAACCGGGAGCACCGTGATCATATGTTCTCAGTCAATGTATTTGCTCCGATGGAGCTGATCCAGTTGGCATCACGCCTTATGAGCCGACAAAAGAGCGGCAGCATCATCAATATCACCTCGAAGGTCGGCCTCTACGGCAATCCCGGTCAAGCCGTCTATGCCGCGACCAAAGGCGCTCTGATCGCCCTGACAAAAAGCGCCGCCAAGGAGCTGGCTCCGAGCGGCATCCGCGTCAACGCCGTCGCCCCGGGTCTGACCGATACGGCCATGATGGCCCAAACAGATCGTGAGCTGCTCCAAGCGAGGATCGACAATATCAGTCTGGGACGACTGGCCACACCTGAGGATATCGCCAATGCCTGTTTGTTTCTGGCCAGCGACCGATCAAGTTATATCACCGGCCAAATCATTGAGGTCGATGGGGCTACGATAATGTAGGAGGATCGATGTACTTAAATTTAGACCGAGCCGAGCCTGACCGGATGGCACTGATCGATGATCACGGCTCACAACTGAGCTACCAGGCACTGCAGCAGTTGATGAATGAACCGCTGCCGCTGCCTAAGCGGAGCCTGGTTTTTGTGTTGACTCAAAACCGCACGACCTGTGTCTCCCAGATCCTCCGTCTGATCCATCAAGATCACGTGCCGCTACTACTCTCAGCCGATCTCGATGAATCGCTGCTAGCGCATCTAAAGCAGACGTATCGCCCGTCAGCCTATCTTTTGCCCGATTCTTTAGTCCCAGCTAGTGCGGCTGTTCTTGAGGAATCCCCCGGCTATCGTTTGATCGATACCGGCAATCCGCCTCCACCGCTCTACCCACAGCTGGAGCTGCTCCTATCAACTTCGGGCAGTACCGGCAGTCCCAAGCTGGTCCGCTTTGCCAAGGGCAATATGGAGGCCAATGCCGCCAATGTTACTCAGGCATTCGGTTGGACCCATCAGGACCGTCCCTTGGCCAGCCTGCCGATCAACTATGTCATGGGTCTCAATGTTCTTTTGGCCCATCTGATCGCCGGTGCAACCTGTCTTTTGACCGATGCCAATCTCATGGAAAAAGAATTCTGGAACTTTGCCAGAGATCAACGGGCCACCAATTTCACCGGCGTCCCGATCAGCTATGAGATCCTGCTGCGGCTAAAGCCCCAGCGGCTGAATGTCCCGGAGCTGACGACATTTGCCCAGGGCGGCGGGAAGCTGTCCGAGACGACCTATCGCCGGATGGCCGCCCTAGCAAAAGACAGCGGCTGGCGCTTTATCCCAACCTATGGAACGACTGAAACCTGCGCCCGCTGCGCCCTGCTCCCGCCGGAGCTGGCATCCGAAAAAATCCTCTCGATCGGCCGAGCCATCCCCAATGTCCGTCTATCACTGATCGACCTCTCGGGTCAAACGATCACCACCCCGGACACCGAAGGAGAACTCGTCGTCGAGGGCAATAATGTCAGTCTGGGCTATGCCACCTCGCAAGCCGACCTGCTACGAGGCGATGATTTTAAAGGACGCTATCAAACCGGCGATGTGGCGGTATTTGATGCCGACGGCTTCTTCTATATCAAAGGTCGGACCAAGCGCTTCATCAAGTTGCTGGGTAACCGCATCGGACTCGACGAATGTGAGCGGATCCTATTGGAGGAGTGTCAGGCAAAGGTCATATGCATCGGCCGAGAGGATGAATTGACCATCCTGACCGACTCTTCCGACGGCCACGATGAACTCCAAAAAACACTGGCCCGCAAACTGAAGCTTCACCATCGGCTCTTTCGGGTGCGCCAGTACCGGGAGCTGCCGCTCAGTCCCGGCGGAAAGATCCTCTATCATCAATTGGAAAAAGAATTTCTCGAATAATCCAGGCTGGCTCCCAATCAAAAAGGGAGCCATTTTGCTCCCCTGGCTAGACTTTGTTCGCCTGAGCGACTCGTTCGAGCAGCTCGTATTGCTGTTTCACATTTTTATCCCAGTCATAGTGCACTTCCACCGACTCCCGGCCGGCCAAGCGGTAGCGCTGATAGCTCGCCGGGTCCTTCACTAGATCGAGGATGGCCTGCGCCATCGCCGGCGGATCAGCCACCGCCACGATGCGACCGGTCCGGCCGTTTTGGATCACTTCCTGGAAGCCGGCCGTCGCCGTCGCAATCACCGGCACCCCGGCGGCTTGGGCTTCGATCGCCGATACCCCGAAGCTTTCTTGGAGTGAGGACAACAAAAAGATATCCATCCTCTGAAGTACGTCCGGAATCGAGTCGTGACTGATCCAGCCATGGAGCGTCACGATCTCATCGAGCTCCAGCTGATGGATCAAATCCGCCAACTCGCTTCGGGACGGACCATCACCATAGATCGACAGTGAGAGCTCAAGCTGAGAATCCTTCAGAAGCTGCTTTAAAAGCGACACGGCCTTGATCATATCATCGATCGCATAGGGTGGGCTTAGGATCTTGCAGGTGCCCAGCCGCAATCTTCCCTCCGTGATCTGATGGCTTTGATAGTCAAACCGGGACAGATCGACGCCAAAGGGCACGACCGAAACACTCAGTCCGGGACAGATTTTAAGGATCTCTTGTTTCATGACCTCTGAGGTCGACACCACATGGGCGGCATGCTTGGCATTACCTTGGATCAAGCGGCGATGGATGGGCGACTTATTGGGAAACTCAAAGATATCCGTCCCCCAAAAGTTCAAGACATACGGCTTGATTCCGGCCAAGCGGGCCAGTGTGCCATAGCCGCTGGCATAGTGGACATTATAGACGGCGAAGCCTTTGGCTAAGCGGCGAAGGGCCCGGGCTGCCAATAAATAGCCCAGCTTGCCCCGAGACGGCAGATAGGTCAATCGCACGGACGGATCGATCATTTCAGACTTATTGGGATGATCGGCGAGCGAAAACAAGTCGATATCGGCATAGGCGGATAGCCCATTGACCCAGCGGATCGTATGGATGCTGTTGGCCGGAGCGATGACTGCAATGCGTAATCTTGGCAAGTTGTCCTCCATCTTCTGGTCGTATTGCATTTGAAGGGGATGTACCGTATAATTTATTAGATTATACCGTTGTTGAGTAAGCCTTAGCAAGGAGATACTGTGGCCTCTACGCTGTTGCGCCGTGTGCAGATGATAGAACTGGATATCCTGAAGGAAGTCGATCGGATTTGCCGCCGCCATCACATCGAGTATTTTCTCGACGCCGGAACGGCCCTGGGGGCTGTCCGTCACGGCGGGTTTATCCCCTGGGATGATGATATTGACATCGGTATGCTGCGCCGTGATTACGAGCGGTTTCTCAGCGTCGCCCGGACGGAGCTCGGGTCGGAGTATTTCCTGCAGAACTATCAGACCGATGGCGCCCCGATTATGTTCAGCAAGGTCCACCGAAACGACACGACCTTTGTCGAGTTTCGGCTGCGCAATCTGCCGATCGCCAAAGGCGTCTTCATCGATATCTTTCCCTATGACTATCTACCGGCCGATGAAGCAGCCGCTTGGGCCCATATCAAGCACTGCGCCGATCTCTATCGCAAGTTTCAGTATCGCCTGATCAAGGACCGCACCCTGCGCCCCGATGGCTCTTTGGGTTGGTATGCCAAAGCGCTCCTACGACGGATCACTCACTGGGCTCACTTGAGATATGATCCGGCGAAGCTGGTCGCCCAAATGGATCAGGCCTTTGAGGCCTATCCCGAAAGCCCCCTAGTCACCTGCCATTCCTATGGCGGAGGTTATCTCTTCCGTGTGCAGGACATGCTGCCGGCCAAGCCGATGACATTTGAAGGGGAGAACTTTCTGGGGCCGAACGATCCTCATGCTTTTTTAAGCGAGCTGTACGGTGATTATATGACCCTCCCGCCAAAGCATCAGCGAACCGGGCATGGACCCTATCGCCTGGCGGTCGGTTTAGACGATGAAGACAGTTTAGACTACTAGAAGAAGGTTGAAGTGATGAACAGCCCTGTCCGAAGTGATCGGTTTCAAAGCATCCTCTTATCGAATATCGGCCTGATCCTGTTGTTTTTGCCGATCCTTTTTTATGCTACCAATCCTCAGCTGTCACTGCTGGGCAGCCTCCTGCTGATCGTTTGCTATCTCGTCGTCATCCGAGACACCGTCCATCAACCCTTTTTGTTTCAGATGTCACCCTCGGGCGTGATATTTCTACTGATCTGCGGTTGGTACAGCCTGAGCTATCTGTTGAATTTTACCCCCTCCGGCCTGTATAATCTGGCGCTTTGCCTAGCCGGCCTCTATCTGGTCTATTTCTTTTCGGTCCATCCCCCCGGCCAAACGGTGCTCTCACGTCTGTCGCTGATCGCCCTGACCGGTCTGTTGTTTTTGATCCCTCTGGGCCTCTATATGGGCTACCATGGCGGGATATCCGAGTATCTGGGCTATGCCCCCTATTTTAACCGGGTGATCTTTAAGCTGATGCTGCCCTTCAGTTTTTTTGTCGCTCTGCCGATCAAGCGAAAATGGATCGTCTGGCTGATCGTGATGTTGGTCTATTGGTATATGGTCGAGCGGACCAGTGCCATCCTGACCGGACTTATCCTGATCAGCTACTATCTGTTTCCTCTGTTTGAGCGTCACCGAAAACTGCTCAAGGGTCTGTTCTTTCTGGCGATCCTGTTTCTGGTCGTGTTCAACG
>DUPT01000071.1 GCA_012838225.1 Tissierellia bacterium | reverse complement strand
GCGGGATCGATCTGTTCGATCACCTGCAGGAGCTCCTAAATGACTACGATAACCGACAAGCTGAGCTGATGAGGATCATTACCTCGCTCTATGAGAGGATCTTTACGTCGAAGGGTCTGATCGCCTCGATCACGATGGATCCGAGTGAGCGAGCGGAATATGAAGCCCAGCTTAAGCGACTGATCGACAAGCTGCCGCTGATCGAAAACGAAGCGGCTGAGCGAACGTTTGAGGCCGTTCAGCGAAACGAAGGCATCACCACCGCCAGCGGCGTCCAATACGTCGCCAAGGCCGGCAGCTTCCGTGAGCTCGGTATTCCGTACTCGGGAGAGATGGTGGTGCTAAAGAATATCCTAAGCCGTGACTATCTTCACAATCTCATCCGGGCTCAGGGCGGTGCCTATGGCTCAGGCCTAAGTATCAGTCCGTTTGGTGAGGTCACTGCTACCAGCTATCGTGATCCCAATCTGACCAAGACGATCGAGGCCTTCGATGGCCTGTCGAACTATCTAGAGACGGTCGAGCTTGAGGCCTCCGATGTCACGGCCGCCATCGTCGGTTCTGTCATGGAGTTTGATCCGGTACTGAGTGCTTCAAGCATCGGTGGACTGGCCCTGGGGCGTGAGATCACGGGTCTGACCAAAGAAAAGATCGATGAGAGACTGAAAGCGGCCCTGGCTGCTACACCGGAATCACTCAAGCGCTACGCCGACATGTTCGAACAGGTGATGGCTCAAAACAACCTGACGACCCTCGGCAATGAAGCGCGCATCAAGCAGGACGCCGCCGTCTTTAAGACGGTCCGTCCGCTGAAGAAATAAGCGTAAGACGGGTCAGTGGCCCGTCTTTTTTAGGCCCTAGATGAACAAAAAGCGGATCAGTCCGATCCAAAAGGCATAGCTGATCAGACTTAGGATCGTGGTGTAGAGGATGAGTTGACCCGAGAGCTCCTCATCGCCGCCAAGCTGCAGGACCATGGCATGCGACAATACGGCCACCGGCGCGCCAAAGAACATCATCAGCGTCATGGCGGTCTGTTCGGTCTGCTTTAGCAAAAAGGCGGCCAGGACGGCCAGGGCCGGCAGGATAAACAGACGGATGAGTGAGACGATATTTAAAAGCATTTGATTCGATCGCAGTGATCGCAGCTCCAATACACCGCCGAGGGAGAAGATGGCGATGGTGCCGGCGGCTCTGGCCAGAAGCTCGATCGGGCTCATGAGAAGCTCCGGCAGCGGGATCAAAAAGGACGATAGCCCAAGCATCGTGGCGATAATAAACGGATTAAGCAGCACTTTTTTCAGCTGAGCCAGGCCGCTGGATCGGCGGGCCTGGGTCCGATCAAGTGCCAGGATGCTGGTCAGATTGAAGAGGGGCATCGAGATCAGGAGCGTGATCCCGGCCAGATCAAGCCCTGATGGGCCGTAGATGATCTGAAGCAGAGACAGTCCGATGATGACGAAGTTTCCCCGGACCATCGCTTGGATGATGACGCCCTGCTTGGCCGGCTGAGCCGTCAGCCGAGGGGCGATCAGTCGGGCAAATCCATACGACATACCGATCCCGACCAGCAGGATCAGGCTATAGACCGGATGGAACAGTTCGGACCGATCGGCCGTGGCGATCGAATAGAAGACATTGGCCGGCAGAAATAAACGATAGGCCAAGGTATTCAGGTCGCGAAAGCCTGAGAGGGCGATGATCTGACGCCGCCGAAACAGTGCCCCTAAGGCCATGATGATAAATAATGGGGTGACGAGCTTGAATCCGAAGAATATCTGTTGTACCATGATCGCTCCTTTGAATATGACCAGTATAACATCATTTGCCGGCCGTCTCATATGTTATACTTTAGGCATCAGGAAATAGAGAATAAGGAACAAAATGGAATATAGATTTATCGAGACGATGCCTCAATTGCTCTATGATAGCTTCGTTACCCGACACCCCCATTGCCATCTGCTGCAGTCCTCGAGCTGGGCCCAGGTGAAATCGCGTTGGCGTCACTATCTGACCGGTCTTGAAGACGAGGCCGGCAATCTCGTGGCGGCCGGACTCATCCTGATCCGAGTGACCGCTTTGGGTCAGATCTTCTGGTATCTGCCAAAGGGACCGGTCCTGGACTACACCGATCATGAATTGCGCGACGCCTATCTGAAAGGACTGGCCCGGTTTGCCCGTAAAAAGCGTGCCTCTTTTGTTAGGATCGCCCCCCCGATCATTCGGCGCTTGCTTACGGCTGAGGCACAGCCGGAGCCTGATGTCGAGCAGCAGCTCATCGGCATAGAAAAACTGGGATTTATCCATCAGGGCTTTTCGGGTCAAACGGGTGCTACCATCCAGCCGCGCTATCATATGATCAATCACTATGAGGCGAACTTTCTAGATCAGCTACCGGCTCAAACCAAACGAATGATCAAGCTGGCTGAAGAATATGCGGTCACGGTCGATCGATTCGACCGGGCTGCTCTTAGTGACTTCAGCGACCTATTGCGTCGAAGCGATGATAAGGATTCGCTGCTCCTAAGAGGCCAGGCCTACTTGGATAAGATCTGGGATGCCTATGGCGAGGCGGTCTATTTATACCTGGCTGAGATCGATATCCCCCAGGTGTTGGCTCGACTCATGCAGGAGAAGGCCGAGCTGGAACGACAAAACGACGACCTATCAGAACCGATCTCATCGATCGATCAACAAATAGAAATCCTCAATCGTCGCTTGCTCAGTGATGGCCGGCGACAATTATTGGCCGGTACACTGGCGGTTGAATACGGGACTCATCTGGAGATCCTGTATTCGGGGAGCGATCAGGACTGGGACAAGGTACCGGCCCAATACGCCATCTATGCCAAGCTCATGAGCAAGGCCTTTGATCGCGGCATTCGGACCATTTCGATCGGTGGGGTACCGGGCTCGCTGGATGAGAGCCTGGCCATCTACCGGACAGGCTTTGAGCCGCAGCTGGTTGAGACGATCGGTGAGTTCGATCTGCCGATCAAACGAATGATGTATCGCGGGATGAAGACCGCCCTCAGACTACGCAAGAAACTGACCCGTCATTGAACGGGGTCTCATGTTATAATGAACTGAGAGGATAGAACCGGAGGATATAGTGAAAAAATTTGTGATAGAGCAAAGCCCGCCTCTGTTAGGTGAAATAACAGTCAGCGGTGCGAAAAACTCAGTCTTAAAAATAATGGCGGCCACGCTGTTGGCCGATGGTGAATGTACGATCGATGATGTGCCCGACCTGCTCGATGTCCATGTGATGATCGAGATCCTGCAGGAGCTCGGGAGTGAGGTCCATTATGATCAGGCCAATGGTCAGCTAAAGACCAAGGTGGTCGACAAACTGAAGCATGTCGTGCCCTATGATCTGACGGCCAAAATGAGAGCCTCGATCGTGGTGATGGGGGCACTGCTGGCTAGGACCGGACGAGCCAAGGTGGCACTGCCCGGCGGCTGTGCGATCGGTGCCCGACCGATCGACCTACACATCAAGGGCTTTTCTTCGCTGGGCGTCAATGTCTCGATGGAGCATGGGTTTGTCGAAGGCCGCGTTAAAGAAAGAATGCACGGATCGCATATCTATCTCGACTTTCCCAGTGTCGGAGCGACCGAGAATATCATGATGGCGGCCGTGTTGGCCGAAGGGACGACGATCCTGGAAAACGCTGCCCAGGAGCCTGAGATCACCGACCTGGCCTCCTTTCTCGTTAAAATGGGCGCCAATATCTCCGGGGCCGGGACCTCGACCATCCGGATAAAGGGAGTCGAGAAGCTAAACGGCGTCTATCATCAGGTGATCCCGGATCGGATCGAAGCCGGCACGTATATGCTGGCAACCGCCGTCACCAAGGGAAAGGTCCTGATCAAAAATGTCTTGACGACCCACCTTCGTCCTGTCATCTCAAAGCTCGATGAAGCCGGTGTCACCATTACGGAATACGACGATTCGATTCTGGTCGATGCTACCAAAGGCTTTCATAAGGTCGATATCACGACCCTGCCGTATCCCGGTTTTCCGACCGATATGCAGGCGCAGTTCATGGTGTTGTTGATTCTGAGCAAGGGCATGAGTGTGGTCAAAGAGACCATCTTTGAGAACCGCTTCATGCATGTGAATGAGCTGATGCGGATGGGAGCCAATATCAAACTCGACGGTTCCTCGGCCCTGATCCAGGGTGTGCCGGGACTGGAGGGCGCTCAGGTGAAGGCAACCGATCTTCGAGCCGGTGCGGCGCTGGTCATCGCCGGACTGGTAGCCGCCGGCAGGACCGAGATCTACGAGCCCGATCATATCAATCGCGGGTTTGTCTCGATCGAGAAGAAGCTTCAGGGCGTCGGTGCCAAAATCTGGCGCGAATAGCTAGTCCGAGCTTCGGTTGCTTGAAGTTTAAATGATTGAATTGATGATCAGCCGAACTGCCCTTGGAATCAGGGCAGTTTTTGTGTTTCGGAATCATGAATAATACGTTAATCTGCCTCGGTCGACCTGTTCTCAAGCAGGCTAAATGTGGTATAAGTAGATGAAGTGAGGTGGTCAGATGATTGGTCTCGTTTTAGAAGGCGGCGGTACCCGCGGTGCCTATCATGTCGGTGCTATCCAGGCACTGATGGAGCAGGGGATCGAGTTTGGGATCGTTACCGGTACCTCGATCGGTGCCATCAATGGTGCCATGGTAGCGGCCGGTCGATTCGATGCGCTAAAGGAGCTCTACATGAATATCGAGCCCAGTCAGATTATTGAGGGCTCGGAAGTGATCTATGAATACTTAGCTCATCAAGACTTTAACCCGAAACATATCGGCGATTATGGCCGAGCCATCACCGAGACGCTGCGAAGCGGCGGCTTTGATATCACACCACTGCGGCGGCTGCTGAGCGACAATATCGATGAGGAAGCACTGCGAGCCGGCGGCGTAGAGTTTGGTCTGGTGACCGTCGATCTAAAAGAATATAAGGCCAGAGAGCTTCTGCTCGATGAGATCCCGCAGGGGAAGCTGGTAGACTATATCATTGCCAGCGCCTATCTGCCGGTGTTTAAAGCTGATCATCGACTGTTTTTAGACGGTGGCTTCTATAACAATCTGCCGCTCGATCTGCTGCTACGCGGCGGTGAGGTCGAGCATGTCTATATCATCCGGACGATGTCGATGGGACGTCATCAATCGCTCGAGCGGGATGTGCCGATGACGATCATTTCGCCTTCGGTCAATCTGGGACCGACGCTTTTGATCAATAAGGAGAAGATCCAGGAAAATATCCGGATGGGCTACTATGATACCCTGCGAATGGTAAAGGAGCTGGTCAGTCAGCGCTATTGCCTGAGTGATATTCCACCGGACTATTTCTTTAGGCTGTTCACGTCACTTAGTGATGAGAAGATCATCCGGATCGCAGCTTCACTGGGAGAGACGATCAGCGAACACCCCAAGCGCTATCTGTTCGAGACGCTGATCCCGGCGATCGAGAAGATCCTCGATCTGAAGCACAAAAGCTATGAAGAGATCGGCTTGGCATTGTTTGAGCATTTTGGGATGGACCGGGGGATCGACCGGTTTCGAATGATCACTTTCTCCGACTTTGAGGCGGAGCTTCGGCAAGCCGTGTTAGACTATGAACCAAAGGTCCAGTTGGGGCTGGTGGAGCGATTGAATCTGTTCCTGGCGACGACTGTGCGACTGAACTGGAAAGATCTGCAGGATATTATTGGGGCCATTATGGTCCAACTTTTAGGAGGTAATGATGGATAGCCGTACCCGTTTTGAAATGGAACTGAACAATCCGGGCTTTGATGAGGATTATCTGGCCAAGCTAAGCGCCTTATCCGAGGCCGAACGAGAGGACTCCTTCTATACCGATCTGTCCTTTGGGACGGCCGGCATACGAGGTAAGATGGGCGTAGGACCAAATCGTCTGCATAAATACACCATCCGCAAAGTCAGCTACGCCGTGGCGAGGTATTGTCTCGATCTATCGGATCAGCCCAGCATCGTGATCGCATTTGATTCACGAAACAATTCGGTCGAATTCTCTCAAGAAGCGGCCGCCACACTGGCCAGCCAAGGCATCAAAGTCTATCTATTTGCCTCAGTCACCTCCACCCCTGAGCTATCCTTTGCCGTGCGCTATCTGGGGGCGACGGCCGGGATCGTGATCACGGCGTCGCATAATCCGAAGGAGTATAACGGCTATAAGGTCTATCACAGTTCCGGTCGGCAGGTGCTCCAAGCCGAGGCCGATGCGATCCTGACTTATTATGATCAGATCGAAGATGTGTTGGCCATCGAGGTCCAGCCGTTTGAGGATCTGTTGATCCAGCGAAGGATCGAGTGGACGCCTGAAGCTGTGACCGGCGCCTTTGATGATACGATTCAAGAGGCGGTCAAGGATCCGGCGGTTCGCAATCACGCCGCCGATCTAAGGGTCGTGTTTACACCGCTTCACGGCACCGGTGGCCGAGGCGTCATCAGGGCATTGGAGGGTCTTGGAGTCAAAGAAGTCTATTCGGTCGAATCCCAGCTTGAGCCCGATGGTGATTTTCCGGAGGTGTCGGTACCTAATCCGGAGGATCCGGCGGTGTTTGAAAGAGCTCGAGATCTGGGCGATGAGGTTGGAGCCGATATCCTGATCGCGACCGATCCGGACGCCGATCGGATCGGGGCAATGGTACGTCAAGGCGAGGACTATGTCCTGATCGATGGCAATCAGATGGGGGCGATCATGCTCGACTATCTCCTAGAGAAGGGCTATCGGGGAGAGGTCATCACGACAATCGTCTCGAGCCAGATCGTCGACAAGATCGCAGGAGAGTATAAAGCTCCGGTCATTCGGACGCTGACCGGCTTTAAATACATCGGTGAGCAGATGAATCAGGGGAACCCCTTTCTGCTGGGCTTTGAAGAAAGCTATGGCTATCTGAACTTTCCTCATGTCAGAGACAAAGACGCCATCAATGCCGCCTGTCTCATTTGTGAGATGGCGATCAGTGCTAAACGCGAGGGACTGACGCTCCTAGATAAGCTCTATGCCATCTTCGATCGGACCGGCTACTATCTGGAGGATCAAATCGTT
This sequence comes from Tissierellia bacterium, assembly GCA_012838225.1. Lineage (GTDB taxonomy): Bacteria > Bacillota > Clostridia > Peptostreptococcales > Acidaminobacteraceae > DUPT01. Next base: position 23,009 of record DUPT01000071.1, on the reverse strand, counting down.
TTGACGCTGGAGGGGAGCGAGGGTCAAGCTAAGATCGCTTCACTCATGGAGCAGTTTCGGGAGACCGGCCTAGGAGAGCTCCATGGCAAGAAGCTCCTGCGATCGATCGACTATCTGGTCGATGAGACGGGCCTGCCCAAGGAAAATGTCCTGAAGTGGATCTTTGAAGACGACTACTGGGTCGCCATGCGTCCCAGCGGCACCGAGCCTAAGCTAAAGATCTATGTCGGTGTGACGGGCGACAGCACCGAACGAGCGAACTTCAATCTAAGAGAAGCTGAATTTGAACTGAACGAGCTGCTCGAACGATAGAAAAAAGAAATCGATCAGGATGCCGGAGTGATTCGGGCATCCTCTGTCTAGAGATATCGAGGTGGAAATGGTTGTTCTGCAACCGGTATTGACTCTATTTTTTATGATGGGCATCGGCTTTGTCTTTACGAAGCTCAAGTTGATCTCATCTGATTTTCGCCGGCCGCTGACGGCCTATGTCATCAATCTGGCGTTGCCGTTATTTGTGCTTCATAATATGAACTTTGACTTTGATCGACAGGTCTTGTTCAATAGTCTGACGATGCTTGGGATCGCCCTGGGAAGCTATTTAGTAATGACCGGCATCGCCATTGTCTATGCGAAGCGATCGAGGCTGTCTGAAGCCAAGCTTTCAGCCTATCAGTTTGGGATGGTGTTCAGCAATGTCGGGTTTATGGGTTATCCGTTGATCGCCGGCTTGTATGGAGCGGAGGCTGTTTTCTATACCGCCATCTTCAATCTGGTGTTTGAGTCCTTCATCTGGACATATGGGGTGTCGGTGTTTCAGCGTGGGAGCAAGCCGAACCTAAGGAATCTGATCACCCCGAACCTGATTGCTCTGATGCTTGGGATGAGTCTGTTTCTACTAAATTTTCGGTGGCCTAAGGTATTGGCTGATGGGATCGAGACCGTGGGACGAACCGCTACCCCGATCTCAATGATCGTGATCGGGATGATGCTGGCTGAGGTGCGTCTTCGTGATATGATAAATGATTATCGTCCGCTGGTGATATCGGCCTATCGCTTAGTCATCATTCCGGCCCTAGCCATCGGCTGCTACTGGCTGATCGGTCTTCGGGGCTTGAATCTGGCGGTACCGGCCATGCTGATGACGACACCGATCGCGGCTTATGCTGCGATCCTGGCCGGTCACTATAAAAAGGACTTCCGGGAGGCGACCCGGCTGGTCATCATCAGCACGCTCCTAAGTCTAATCACTATTCCGTTTTGGGCCAACATTATTATTAGGATCACGGGGGTCTAGTATGATCTACTATTTCAGCGGAACCGGCAACAGTCGATATGTCGCTCATCGTTTGGCGGAGGAGCTAGAGACCGAAGCTACGAGCCTAGTCGAGGTAGAGGAAATCTCCTTCGATCGAACGATCATCGTCGTCAGTCCGATCTATGCCTGGTTGGTGCCCCAGATCGTGATGGATTTTTTAAGGAGCCTCAGGCTATCAGCCGATCAGCGCCTCTACCTGGTCGTCACTTGTGGTGATAATGTCGGTAAAGCGATCGAAGTCGTAAAACAAGAAATGACCCTCGCCGGAGCGTACTCGATCATCATGCCGAACAATTATGTCATTGGCTTTGATATCGATCCGGTCGCTGAACAAACAAGGAAGATCAGGCAAGCGAATATAAGGATCAAACAGATCGCTAATCAGATATCACAAGGACTGAGGCGTGAGGACTATGAAAAGGGGCGCTTTGCTTGGTACCTAGGATCGAGTGCCGGCAAGCTCTTTCAGCGCTTTGCCCGATCGACTGGGTCCTTCTATGCGGAGGATCACTGTATCACTTGCGGGCAGTGCGTAAGCGACTGTCCGGTCGAGGCGATCGCGATGGTCGATCAGCGGCCGAAGTGGATCGAGCCGACGTGTCAGATGTGTCTTAGATGCCTCCACGCCTGCCCGGTCGAGGCAATTCAATATGGCCGATCGACTCGAACAAAGGGACGTTATACATTTGAGAAATGGAGTCGTTCACACCAGTCCATAGACTGATTAAGCCTTCGAAACCTGTCCCAAAATAATTGCTCATAAGCTCGATATTTGATAAAATTAGACTGAATATAGATTCTTTTTGCGAGATGGCTCACAAAGACCGTCTCTTTTTTTGGAAGTGAGTGAATGACAAGAAGTAATGTCCTAGGGACACAAGATATCAAAAAGCTATTCGTAAAGCTGGCCATCCCGGCGGTTGTCGCTCAAGTGGTCAATATGCTCTACAATATGGTCGATCGGATGTATATCGGTCATATCAAAGACATCGGCCCGATTGCCTTGACCGGGGTCGGTGTCAGCATGCCGATCATTATGTTGATCTCGGCCTTTGCCATGTTGATCGGAGCCGGGGGAGCACCTCGGGCATCGATCGCCCTGGGCGCCGGCCGAAAAGATGAGGCGGAAAAGACGATGGCGACGGCCTTGACGGCGGCGATCGTGCTGGGGATCGGCTTAACCGTTTTGTTCTATACCCTGGCTGAGCCGCTGCTTCTTTTAGTCGGAGCGAGTCAGCAGAGCCTGCCGTATGCCTTAGAGTATACCCGCTACTATGTTTTGGGGACGCTGGCGGTGATGTTCTCCCTCGGGATGAATAATTTCATCAGTGCCCAAGGCTTTGCCTCGGTCGCAATGAAGACGACCATCATCGGTGCCGTCCTAAACATCGTGCTTGATCCGATCTTTATCTTTGTCTTCGATCTGGGTGTGGCCGGAGCGGCGATCGCTTCGGTGATTTCTCAGCTGGTGTCGGCGTTTTGGGTGTTCTTTTTCTTAAGAGGAAATAAGACGCATATTCGGCTTCGACCGGAGAACATGGGCCTAAAGCCGGCTTATCTCCTGCCGATCATCGCTCTTGGGATGTCGCCCTTTATCATGAACTCGACCGAGAGCCTGCTTCAGATCACGTATAATCGATCCCTCTATGTCTATGGGGGTGATCTCTATGTCGGAACGATGGCGATCAATGCGCTGGTCATGCAGATGGTGATCATTCCGGTAGCCGGTATCGCTCAAGGTACGACCTCCATCATCAGCTATAACTATGGTGCCAGAAATGCCGATCGGGTAGAGCAGACGGTAAAGCTTTTGATCAAGGTGGGACTAACGATCACGGTGGTGGCCGGCCTTTTAGTCCAGCTGATCCCCCACGTCTTTGCTTCATTCTTTACGAAGGATCCGGAGCTGATGGCAGCGACGATTCGCACCATGCGGATCTATTGTGCCGGGATCTTTTTGCTGGGTTTACAGATTACGTGTCAGCAGAGCTTCATTGCTTTTGGGCAGGCCAAGATCAGTATGTTCTTGGCATTACTGAGAAAGATCATTCTATTGATCCCATTGATCCTGATCCTGCCTCGCCTGTTTTCACCTCAGGTCTATGCTGTTTATTGGGCGGAGCCGGTCGCCGATATCATTGCGGCACTGGTCTCGACCTTTGCCTTCTTCCGTTTCCTAAAGAAGGAATTGGCTCTCATGCGAGGAGAAACCCCTGCCGTCTAGTGAGGGAATAATCACAAGATAAAAAGCAGCTTAGATATCTGCGATGATAATAATTAGGGAAAGATTACCTAGATACTTAGTATTTTAGGGCTCTCTTCCTCGAAAAAAACCCCTAGGCTCGGCTGACCTCGTATCCTTGAGGAGCGTACTGCTAGGGATTTGATTAGATTTGCCAACAGAGTTTCTCTGTGCATCATTATTATACCAACTCTAGGGTGATTGCAAATCACTTTCAACGGCATTTATTTATGAGGCAACGGGGCGAACACTACGCCAGTCGCTACGTTCAAACGACGGGCTGGCGATGGTCTGATCGATTTCCTGAATTCGATGTTGTGCCAGCTTTAGTAAAGAGGCATCTGTGATCGAGCGACATTCCTTGAGAAATTCGCCAATACTCTTACTCACCATGTCTACGTCCATCAGGTTTTTCGGTAATTGTTTAAGAGTTTGTAGTATACTATCCATAGAAAGCTCCTTCCATGTGCGTTGTTGTGGTGTTACCAACAGTTTAGCATAGTTGGGGCTTTCTATCTTTCCGCTTGCTAGACCTACAAATACTTTACACTACCCCCCTGCTGATTTAGTCGTGTGGCTGGCGTGTGGCTAGGAAATTGGTATTAGAGCAGCTTCTTTACTCACAGCATGAGCGAGGGACCGAGCGGATATCGGTCACTGCAAAATGCCGGTTTAAATGTCTCGGTCCTACTTTACAATGAGTCACTTTACTTATATACTTAGATTGTCCTTATTAAGAGTGGCGGAGGGAATAGGCCCAGCGATGCCCGGCAACCGATGGTCGAGTCGGTGCTAAATCCTACAGCATGAAGCTGGAAGATAAGGTTTATAAGGATAATTTCTGAGCCTAACAGGGCTCTATTTTTTTGGAGGAAGACCATGAGACATTTTTTTACCAGTGAGTCGGTCACCGAAGGACACCCGGACAAGGTGTGTGATGCGATCTCCGATGCCATCCTCGATGCCATCTACGAAAAGGATCCGCAAGCTAGAGTTGCCTGTGAGTGTTTGGTGACCACAGGCCTCGTGTTGGTAGCCGGCGAGATCACGACCGACACGTATGTCGATATCCCGCGGATCGCTCGTGAGACAGTCAAAGAGATCGGCTACACGCGAGCTAAGTACGGCTTCGACGGTGACACCTGCGGCGTGATCGTGACCCTGGATGAACAATCGAGTGATATCGCTCTTGGGGTCGATCAATCTCAAGAAGCTAAAGAGGGTGACGAGGATGGCCACGGTGCCGGAGACCAAGGCATGATGTTTGGTTATGCCAGTGATGAGACGCCTGAGCTGATGCCGCTGCCGATCATGTTGGCCCACAAGCTGGCGAAGCGATTGGCCGATGTCCGAAAAGACGGGACACTGGAATATCTGCGGCCCGATGGGAAGACCCAGGTCACGCTGGAGTATGAGGGTGACACCCCGGTCCGGATCGACACCATCGTTGTGTCGGCTCAGCACCATGAGGCCATCACCCGTGAAGAGCTTCAGGAAGATATTCGCCGATATGTGATCGAGCCGGTATTAGAGGGTCAGTTGGTCGATGATCGGACGGAGGTCCTGATCAATCCGACCGGACGCTTCGTCATGGGTGGACCACAAGCCGATACCGGTCTGACCGGCCGAAAGCTGATCGTCGACACGTACGGCGGGATGGCCCGTCAGGGTGGTGGCGCCTTATCGGGAAAGGATCCGACCAAGGTCGATCGCAGTGCCGCCTATGCCGCCCGCTATGTAGCCAAGAACCTAGTTGCCGCCGGTCTGGCTAAACGGGTCGAGATCGGTCTAAGCTATGCCATCGGTGTCGCCAAACCGACCTCAGTCTATGTCGATACCTTCGGTACCGGCTCTTTGGATAATGAACAGCTTGAAGCCATCGTACTCGATCATTTCGACCTGACGCCTTCAGGCATCATCAAGATGCTCGATCTTCGCCGGCCGATCTATCGGCAAACGGCTGCCTATGGTCACTTTGGACGGACAGATATCGATCTGTCCTGGGAAAAGACTGACCGGGTAGATGAGCTGAAGCAAGCTGCCGAAAAACTGAAGTAGGCGATCAGATGTCGATTCGTCAAGCCAAAGCTCGGGCGGTGGGAAATGCTCTGCTGTGGGCTGTTCTGATCCTGCTATTTCCTATCACCTCGGGAGTGATCGCGACTTTTTTTCAGTTTGGTCCGATCGCCACCCGGCTGCTACAAGCCGCCTTTATGCTGGCAGCCTTTGTCTTTGGCTATATCTATATCCAGCGCCAACAGATCAAGCCGACCGATCTGTTTTTGCGCCGAAAGACGATCCCTCGAAAGGACGTCTGCCTGCCGCTACTGATGCTGGTGCCGATGCTTCTAAAGGGGATCGTGCTGCCGTCGTTTTGGCTGCTGTTGGCGACGCTTTTATTTGTCGCGGCGGTCGGTCTGGCAGAGGAGCTGTATTTTCGTGGCATCGGTCTGTGCTTTCTTCGCTCGGCCTTTTCGAAACGGATGGCAATCATCATCTCAGCTCTTATCTTCGGGCTGGGGCATAGTGCGGTGGCCTTGGCTAATCCGGATCCGTTGATGGTCGGACTGATCGTTCTCAATGCCTTGCTCTATGGCTTTTTTGCCGCCGGCTGGGCCATCAATCAACGATCGATCCGCTATCTGATGCTCCATCACGCACTGTTCAATCTGACCGATTATCTCCACAATCTCTCAGCCGGTGATCTGATCATCGCCTACTATGTGCGTGGGGGTCTGATCCTCATCATCGGATTGTACTATTGGCAAAAGCTGAGTCTAAAGCATCAACAAGGGTTTCACTAAAGTAGATACTAAAAAAGGGCGGTCCGCAGGGATCGCCCTTGTCGTGCATTATTTTAGGATGCGGGCAATGTCTGGCAGCGAGATATTGCCGCCGCTGATGACGAAGACACTGTTGGCCAGATGGTAGTGATCAAGTGCTCCTTGGAGAAGTGCGCCAAAGGTGATGGCTGAAGACGGTTCGGCCACAATTCTTCCTTGTTCGATCAATAGACGATAGCCGTCTTTCAAAAAGTCCTCTTCGACCGAGATGATATCATCGACATACTTTTGGACCAGCTCGAGTGGTCGGCGGCCCGGTTTATTCGACAGCAGTGCATCGGCGATGCTGGGCTTGTCTGGAACAGCCACCGGGATCTCGTTGTTGATGTTCTTCGTAAACTTCGGCACGGCTGCCGGCTCCATACCGACCACCTTGACGGCCGGATTGAGCAGCTTGATGGCGCTGGCAATGCCGGCGATGAGGCCGCCACCGCCCATCGGGACGAAGACATTTTGGACCTCAGGCAGCTGATCGAGGATCTCGAGACCGATCGTACCCTGACCGGCGATGACGTCTTCATCATCAAAGGGATGGATCATGGTAAAGCCCTCGTCCTTTGCGATCTGCTTAGCGATATCGAGTCGCTCCTGGGGCTCGACCAGCATCGTCTTGGCTCCGAGCTTTTCGATCTCATCACGCTTTAGCTTCAAGACGGTATTTGGCAGGACGATCATGGCCGGGACTCCCAGTTGATGGGCAGCCAGGGCCACCGCTCGGCCGTGATTGCCGGAGCTGGCGGTGATCAGTCCCTTTTGGCGATCATCCGATGACAGACTCAGGACGGCGTTCATGGCCCCCCTGATCTTAAATGCGCCCATATTCTGTAGATTCTCCAGCTTGACCCAGGGGACAAAGCCAAGGCTATCCTCGAGCCGCTCCAGCGGGATCAGTGGTGTCGTTAAGGCATAAGGAGCGATCCGCTCTCTGGCCTGAAAGATTTGATCGATTTTCATACAGCCCTCTCTTTCCTATGACAATCATACCCAGTCCGAGCCGGGAATAGGCAGAGGAGGTGACTGATGTCTGGGGAAAAATGCTTGAATAGATTGGATCAAGGTATAAATAAAAGGATTGGAGGGCGTTATGACGAAATTTATTTTGATTGGATTAGTTATCTTGGTCGTGATCGGATTATACCTTATCAGCGTGTATAACCGGCTTCGCCGTTTGAAGCTGGGCGTCAAGGAATCCTTTGCGGCCATGGATGTCTTTTTAAAGAAACGATACGATCTCATCCCAAACATAGTGGCCGCCGTCAAGGGCTATGCCGATCATGAGCGAGGGGTGTTTGAGCAGACAGCCGAGGCCAGGAGCCGGGCGATGAGTGCTCAGACCGACGAAGAAAAGATCCGGGCCAATGCCGCCCTGGATGATTCGATCAATCAGCTCATCATCACAGCCGAGGCCTATCCTGAGCTGAAGGCTGACGGTGGCTTTCTAAGACTGCAACAGCAGCTCGAGGCCGTCGAGAAGGATATCGCCAACTCCAGACTCTACTACAATGGCAATGTCAAGCTGTATAACAGCAATATCCAGACCTTCCCGCAGGTGCTGGTGGCCGGACCGTTTGGCTATACCGAAGAGCCGTTCTTTGAGGCCGGGGCCGGTGAGCGGGTGGCGACTCAAGTATTTGGAGACGAATCATGAGAAAGTTTTTTGGCTTGCTTTTGATCCTCCTGCTCCTAACAAGCTCGGTCTCGTTTGCCGACATCTTTATGGAGGTGCCCTCGATCGATGTCGAGATGGAGGTGGATCTAAGCAATACCTACCATGTGACTGAGACGATCCGAGTGAATTATCTCGATCAGCGGCGCGGCTTGATCCGCGATATCGAACGAAAATTCTACGGCTACAGTCATGATATCGAGAATATTTCGGTCACGGATGAACAGGGCAAGCCCCATCCGTTTGCGACTACCATCCATGGGGATATCCTGGAGATAAGGATCGGGGATGCCAATACCTTTTTGACGGGTCCTGTCACCTATGTCATCAAGTATTCCTTTGTCATGGGGGCCGATCGCAACTCCGAGTTCGACCAGGTCTACTGGAATCTGGTGGGAAATGATTGGAGCTCGCCGATCGATCAGATGACCTTTCGAGTCGAAATGCCCAAGGCCTTCGATGAGAGCACGCTCAATGTCACCAAGGGCTACTACCAATCGGTCGATAAGGCCGACTGGCAGGTGAGTGGTACTACCGTTACCGGTTCGGCCGGACCGCTTCAGCCGTATCAATCGGTCACCTTCCGGGTCGATATGGAGGAGGGCTATTTTACCGATGCACCGCTGCCGTATAATCCGCTTCACTTCTACGCCACCTTTGGTGTGCTGGGAGCAGCGATCCTGATCTCGGGCGCTATTCGGCGAAAAAACAGTGCCAACAATGAGATCATTCCGGTGGTCAGCTTTGATCCGCCGTTTGATCTAAATCCCCCCGAGATGGGCTATGTCAATTCCGAGGAAATGGTCACCAAACGCGACATGGCCAGCCTGATCACGTATTGGGCTTCGAAGGGGTATCTGCAGATTGTGGAGGAGGATACGACCAATTTCTTGGGCAGCGGCCACTCCGATATGACCTTCATCCGTAAGACGACAGGCGAAGAGATATCAAATGGCTATGAAAAACAGCTGTTCCAGCGGATGTTCAGTCACGGCTCGGACAATCAGGTGACGATGGATCAGCTAAAATATAAATTCTATAAAGACGTCGGTGTCGCACTGAGCTCGCTTAGAAATAAGTTTCGCGGCGAGCAGGAGATCCTGGTCAACAGCTATCAGTACTTGCCGGGCATTCTGATCGTGATCGCCTTTGTGGCGGCTACGTTGTTTATCGGCCATCAGATGTCGTGGCTGTTTGGGATCGCATCGTTTTTAAGCTATCTCATCACGGTGGTGCTACTGAGTCTGTTGATGTTTGTTGCCTCATCGCTTCATTCCAGGCAGAGCAGTGGTGGGACGCATGGGATCGAATACGGTTGCCTGGCCATGCTCATATCTCCGGTTCTTTTGATCGGCGGCTATATGATGCTGGGCGGTGGCTTTAACCTTCAGCGGATGTTTAGCGGTTTTTCTTTCCCGAGACTGTCCGATCCTTGGCTGTGGTTGGTGGTGGCCACGCTGCTACTCACCGGCTACCTGTTCTATTCGCTGATCGGGATCAAAAAGTACACCGACTATGCGCGATCGCTGTTGGGTCCGATCCGAGGCTTCAAGGATTTCTTGGAGAAGGCCAAAACAGAAGAACTCAATATGATGTTTGAGTCAAACCCCAACTACTACTATGATATGCTGCCGTTTGTCTATGTCTTCAATCTGACCGACAAATGGGAGAAGCACCTCAGTGAATTGACGCTTCCGGCACCGGATTGGTATTCCGGTCAGGGCAGCTTCTATCCGGGGCGCTTCTATATCAATCTCAACTCCAATTTCTCGACCGCAACCTCGCAACCCCCGTCACAATCGGGTGGCGGCGGTGGCCGAAGCTCGAGAGGCGGCGGCTTTGGTGGCGGCGGCTTCTCCGGCGGAGGCGGCGGTGGCGGCGGTGGCCGCTCCTGGTAGTCATCGGAGTTCTTTGATCAGTTGTCGGATGCGGTCCTCGTCCTTCGACAGAAACAGACCGCTTAGGACGTGGTCATAGACATCACCATCTTTTAGCACTTCATCAAAGGGGCTGTGGACCAGCCTCTTTTTGCTGTGATAGTGGATGGCTGTAGTGATCTGTTCGATCTCCTCGGCGGTGAATTCACCGCTGTCTTCTAGCCACTCTCGGGCCAGCTCGGCGCCTCTGGGACCGTGCTTCTGGGCAGACGGGTCAAGGGATCGGGCGATGTCATGGAGGAGGCCGGCGATCTCAGCCAGTTCGCTCTCAAGGCCTCGCCGCCTGGCCAGCTCAGCCGAGGCCTCGGCCACCCCCTCGAGATGGTTGATCAGCCACTCCGGGGCTACCCGGTGGATATATTGTCTGGTCGATTCGATTCGTTTCATGGTTCACCTCGTCTTGTTTGTACCCAACCGAGGCTGCATTTGATACAATAGCTTCGGAGGTCTTATGACACTACGGGGACATTTTGTTGAAATCATCTTTAATAATCCGGACAACGGCTATACTGTCGGCCTGTTTGAGCATGAGGCTGATCTGACCATGACGGTCGGCTTTTTTTCCGGATTGACGCCGGGCGAAGAGCTGGAATTGACCGGTCAGATGGTCGAGCATCCCAAGTATGGGCTGCAGTTTCAGGTGGAGCAGTACAACTACCTACCGCCGAGTCAATCGGAAGCGATGTATGAGTTTTTGTCCTCCGGGGTGATCGAGGGGATCGGTCCGGTGATGGCCGAGCGGATCTTGAGGCACTTTGGGGAGCTTAGCTTTGAGATCTTTGAGAAAGAGCCGCATCGGCTAAAGGAAGTCTCCGGCATCGGCCAAAAGACCTACCAAAAGATCGTCTCGTCCTATCAGTCGATCCTCGACCGGAGAGATTCGCTGATGTTTTTGCAGCAGCTGGGACTGGGTCCGCAGCGGACAGCCTCCATCATCAGCCGCTATGGTCAAGATACCAAGCATCTGATCGAAGAGAATCCCTACCGGCTATACCTGGACTTTCCTCAGATCGGGTTTGATGCGGTCGATACCCTGGCCTCGAAGCTGGGCTTTGAGAGAGACCATGAGTTTCGGGTCCATGCCTTTGTCCTTCATCTGATGATCCGCTTCCAGGAGCAGGGTCATGTCTATGTTCCCTATCAGGTGGCTAAGGAGCGATTGGGGTATGAGCTGATGCTTGATGAGATCATTATCGAGGACCGGTTGGCAAGCCTCATCGGGCTAGGCCATCTGTTTCTGGAGGATGATCGGCTCTATCTCTATCAGACCTATCGGGCAGAGACCTTTGCGGCGATGGATCTGTCTCGCTTAGCCCAAGCTCCGACGGAGAGTCTGGAGTACCGTGACATCATTCAAGCCTTTTGTGACAAGTATGCTATCACGCTCGATCCGATCCAGTGGGATGCCCTGGAGACGATCTCGCATCATCCGGTATCGGTCATTACGGGTGGCCCAGGCACCGGCAAGACGACCTTGATCCGCAGTCTTTGTCACTTGGCCGAAAAGCTCGGTCTAAAGCTTCTCTTAGCTGCTCCCACCGGCCGAGCGGCCAAACGGATGGAGGAGGCGACCGGTACTCAGGCCAAAACCATCCACCGGTTATTGGAATACAAATTCTCGGAGGATGAGGCGGCGCTGTTCTTTGAAAGAAGCCGGCATAATCCGCTGGAGACCGACATCCTGATCATTGACGAGGTGTCGATGGTCGATATTTTCTTGATGGCCTCACTCCTTGAAGCGATCGAGAGCGGCACCCGGCTCATCCTGATCGGAGATGCCAATCAGTTGGCCAGTGTCGGTCCGGGGAAGGTGCTGCATGATATCATTGATTCGGGTGTCATCCCGACCACCAATCTGATCCATATCTTTCGCCAGAGTGAGCATTCGCTGATCCCGGAGAATGCCGCCAAAGTCATCACCGGCTCGCGTGATATCAAGTCGGATCAAAAGGGTGATTTCTTTGTTATGCGGACCGGTAATACCGATGAAACCAAGGACAAGCTGGCGCAACTGATCACCAGCCGGCTTCCCAACTACTATGACTTCGATCCCATCTGGGACATCCAGGTCTTGACGCCGATGCGAAAAGGACCGGTGGGAACGTATCAGCTGAACGAACTGATCCAGGGGCTGTTGATCGATCCCAATCAGCCCGATCTAAGAGGCTTTCGGGTCGGTGATAAGGTGATGCAGACGAAAAATGACTATACCTTGGCCTGGCGTGATCGCCAGAGCTACGATAAGGGGGTCGGGGTGTTCAACGGTGACATCGGGGAAGTCATCGAGGTCGATATCAGAAGCCGACACTTGATCGTTGTATTTGATAAAACGAGAGAGGTCGAGTATTCAGCGGAGAATCTCAGTCAGCTCGAGCTGGCCTATGCCATGACGATCCACAAGTCACAGGGGAGTGAGTTCCCGTGTGTCATCATCGTCCTGGGCTATGTCCCGGGCATCCTAAATAACCGCAATGTCATCTATACCGGCATCACTCGGGCCAAGCAGCTCTTGATCATTTTGGGTTCCATGAACAGCCTGTATCAGATGGTGGAGCATGTCGACAGCTTTGAGAGAAACACCCACCTGAGTGAGCGACTGGCGGCGGATATAGCGAGGTAGCGCAGACGCTTCCTTACGACAACCCAAATATGCAGATAGGTCGGCTTGCCGGCCTATTTTAGTCTGTCGATGCTTCAACCAGGCCTAGCAGCTCCGTCCAATCGAGTGATTCGAAGCGATAGTAGGTATATTCATCAGAAGCCGGAGAGGAAAGGATCATCTCCTGACCGTATAAGCTTAGGCCATATTTGCCTCCCGCTTGATCTGAGAAATCGATCACGATGTGGCTTCTCATGACCGGGGTAGAGAAAATAGCGGTACAAAAGGCGACCAAGAACTTTTTTTAGAGTCCGAGCCCATAATGTGCCGAGCTTCATGAGCGAATATCAGTCGTCGATCCTCCGGGGTGTAGGTGACATTCGGCAGAACGAGGACCATGTGTCGATCAAATAGGCCGATCGTGACGGGTGAGGAGACGGCTTCGGTTATCTTTAGCGGGATATTGGTACTGATATCATGCCGCTTGAGGCTGTCTCGCCAGTCTTGGATCAGGTCTTCATCCGCGGTGGAAGCTGCTTGGCTTAGGATCCGCCGGCGATATCGGATATGCTGAAATACTTGCCAGCCCAATATAATCACAAAGCCTGCCAGCCACCCGATTTTCACCAGCCTTAAGTAGGCTACCGGAAAATGCAGGTAGACGATCGGAGTCAAGTGAAACCGGGCGTAGGAGCTGATATAAAAGACATTCGGCAGGACCCAAAAAGAGGCGCAGGCCTTAGGCCGAAAGACACGGCGAAGCCAGAGCATCAGTAGGATCAGTAGGCTGTAGTACAGACTGATGGTGATGAGAAGTGAGACCGTTTGTTGCGAGATGCCTTGGGGAAACCGACCACTGATTTCTGCCATAAGAAAAATGAGCGTGAAGGATATGATGGTCGGGAGCAATAAGGGGTCTAAGAGAACATCCTTACGATCGAGCGGATCGTTGGGATCGATCCTATTCTCTAAGCGATAGTTTTTCCACAGATGAAAGATCACCCCCAGGGTGATGATGAGCGTGAGGAACAAGCGATCGGTCATAGCGCTTCCTCGTCAAGCAGACGGCGAAGCTCCGCTTTATCTTCGGCGCTTAGTCCGCTGTCATTAAGAGCAGTCGCAAACACATGCATGTCCCCGCCGCAGAGCTTATCTAAAAAGGTCCTGCTCTGAGCGGCTAGGTAGGCCGCTCGAGGAATCAGCGGGGTGTACCGGTTCGCGCGGCCCTGCTTGTCCACTTGGAGAAAACCTCGCTCCTCTAGACGAGACAGAAGCGTCAAGATCGTCGTCGGGGCCATGGGGTAGCTTGCTTCCAGCACGGTCTCTACTTCCAAGCGTGAGACCGCGCCCTCTAGGCTCCAGATGGCTTGCATGACGGCCAACTCAGCATCGGGCAATCGATTGATCTGTTTCATACATAACTCCTCTACATTTGTAGTAATTACATTCTACAAGAATAGAAGATGTATTTCAAGTGATAAATCTGCCTTTTATTCCTCCAGCTGTCATCGTGACGGAGTGTTTATAGAGTGATTATGTTATGAGAAATAAAAAACCCTGGATTCTCAGTGTCATACTAATTCACCAGGGTTTTTATCCTACGATAATTATGAGTTAATTGAGGTTAATCGTCCAAAGAAGCACCTTGTTCGATACTCCTTATCCGATCAACAAACCAATCCTTGCCTTCAATCAATCGTGTAATGATCATGCTGGCAACCGAGTCACCGGTAGAATTGATCATCGTGGCAGGTGGGTCAACTAAGAAACCGATCGTAGCGATGATGGGGAAGGCTTCCATAGGAAAACCATACAAATTGACAATAATCATTTCACCGATCAGACCACCGCCGGGAACACCACTCATTACAACGCCGCCTAAGATCGAAATCAGGATAGCTGTGGCAAAAGTACCGATCCCAGTGAACGGTCGTCCGAAGATTCCAAAGAGAAATGAAATTTTCAAGATACTACTGATGACTGTGCCATCCATGTGCATTGTTGCGCCAATGGGGAGAACGATTTCTCGAATATCTTTCGGGACACCCATGCCTCGGGCAGCTTCCAGGTTGACTGGCAGCGTAGCGATCGAGCTTCCTGTTGCAAACGATGTTACAGCCGGGGGAAGTATATTACGAAACATCGCCCTAACGCCATCCTTTCCGCCGGCGAAGTAAGAATAGCCTGTAAAAGCGAAGAGGAAGTAGAGGAGGCAAAGGGGATAATAGATTGCCATAGATCGAGCGTAGGCGCCGAGAAGTTGAGGACCAAATTCTCCAATGAGTGCGGCAAAATATGCACCTAGGCCAATGGGAGCGTAATACATAATGAGGCTGATTAGCTTCATCATGACAGCCGATAAGTCATCGAGAAGCGTGGCGATACGATTGTTTTCACCCCCAACAAGGCTGACACATAGGCCAAACAGAATACTGAATACGATTAGCGGAAGCATGTTTGAGCGGCTGAATAGTCCAACGAAATCAGGAACAGTAATCGCTTTAACGATCTGCTCAGCAAGGTTCAAGGGTTCAATGTCATCAGTTTGTTCCATCGCAATATCGACTCCTTGAGCCGGCGGGAAAATGGTGACGACAATGATAATGATCACCGCAGCAATCAAGCCGGTAACAACAAATGTCAAAAACATATTTCCCAGGATTTTCCCCAACCGTTTCATATTGGCCATATTACCGACAGCGCTTGCGATCGTAACGAAGACGAGCGGTACAACCACGGTGAACATTAGATTGATAAAGATGTCGCCTAACGGTTTCAAAGCCATAGCTCGTTCACCCATGACTAATCCGATAATACTACCGATAACGATAGCTGCTATCAGGATAAGCGGAAATCGATAGTTTTTCATGAAGTTTGATTTCTTAGAGCTCATTTTTCCTCCAATTGATGATGGTTATGTAGGATGCCGTCAAAGACTATTTTGGTTGGTCCGATCAAATCGACAGATTGGACCACATCGTCGTTCCACTGACTTTCAATCATTAATTCACCACCCGGGACTCTCAACCGAATAGCTTGCGATTGGAGTTGCTTGTTTATCGTTTGAATAGCCAATGCTACCGATGCGCTACCGGTGCCGCAAGCCATCGTAAAGTCTTCGACACCTCGTTCATACGTTTTTTCTAAGTAATGTCCCGCTGAAAGCTGTTGGTAAAAATTCACATTTGCTCCTTTGGGAAGATCGGGATGATAGCGAAGCTTTCGCCCGTACTTGAACAATTCTTCTTCGGATCTTGTTTCTAGATCCCCGAGCTCGACACAAAGGTGCGGTACACCCGGATCTCCCAACTCAACATAATAAGCTTCGATCAAATGTGAATCTAAGTGAAGGTCTACCGGTTTGATGATGGAGGGATTAGGTAATCGGACTCGGTATGACTCTTGGCTGATTCGTTCTGCGCCCACCGGACCGGCTAGTGTTTCCAAATCCATTTTTTCTTGGACTAATCCAAGATCGTAAGCGAACCTGGCCAGACATCTTGCTCCGTTTCCACACATCTCCCCCCGGCTACCATCCGCATTGTAGAACACCATTCGAATATCACCGTATTCCTTTGGCTTATCTGCCAGGATGAGACCATCAGCCCCGACTGAGAGGCGGCGATGACACAGCTCACGAGCTAATTCTGCCAGATTGTCCGCTGGGAGTTGCTCTTCCAAATTGTTGATTAGGATAAAGTCGTTTCCCGTTCCATGCATTTTTGTTATTTTCATAGTTGTTCCACCAGTTCGGGTATCATATCGTATTGCCGAAGATCCTCTAGGGTTTGGCGACGAACCAACAATTCAGATCTCCCTTTATACACTAGGACGACAGCCGGTACAGGCAATTTATTATAGTTACTTGCCATGGAATGGCCATAAGCGCCAGTCGAAAAAACAGCTAAAATGTCACCTCGTTTCGGTGAAGGAAGGGCGATGTCTTTGATTAAAATATCGCCTGATTCGCAAATTTTTCCGGTTATCGTGACCTTAGTGTCGGCTTGAGCATCGGCCCGATTTGCCAATACAGCATTATATTTTGCTTGATACAATGCAGGCCGAATGTTGTCGTTCATTCCGCCGTCAACACAGGCATAATACCGCAAACCGGAAATATCTTTTAAGATACCAATTGTGTAGAGAGTGGTCCCGGCTTCGCCGATAATACTTCGACCTGGTTCCGTGACTAGCTCAGGCAATTCCCAGTCGTGGCGGTCGAAGAATAGTCGGATTTGCGCCATGATAGGCTCTAAATAGAAACTAAAAGGTTTTCTGTCATCCTCGTCAGTGTATCGAATCCCAAAACCACCACCGATATTCATCTCCCTTGGGATGAAGCCGGTTTGTTGATTTAAGTCTTCGAGAAAACGGAAGACCAACTCGAGAGAATCGAGGTATACTTTGTTTTGATCTAGCTGAGACCCGACATGGAAGTGGAAACCGATCAAATCTACGGAATCGTCAGCCATTGCCTCGCTAATCGTCTGCATAAGTTCAGGGGCATCCAGTGGGAATCCGAACTTTGAATCCTTTTTTCCGGTAACAATATAGTCATGAGAATCAGCAGCTACCCCAGGAGTTAGTCGAATCAGTACGGAAACCTTTGAGTTGTGTCGACGGGCAATTTGGCGGATCAAATCGAGCTCTTGATAGCCGTCGATAATAATTCGACCAATCCCATTACTAATCGCTAATTCAAGTTCCCATTCCAACTTATTGTTTCCATTGAATTCGATTCGTTCCGGTGGAAAACCGGTTGCTAAGGCGGTGTCTAATTCACCTCCTGAAACGACATCCAAGCAAAGATCGAGTTTATCTAGAATACGGACCATTCCCTTACTCAAGAATGCTTTGGCAGCATATGCTATCCGACTTTTTGGATAAGGCTTAAGGGCCGTCTTCATTTCATCAACCCGTGCTTTTATTTCGCTAAGAGATACGACATAAAGCGGAGTACCATATCTTTTGGCCAATTCGACTGTGTTGCAATCATCGATATACAGTGTCCCGTTTCTTATATCCATAATCCCCCCTAAAACTTGAATTCTTCTGCTTTGGGGAAAAGGCCGTACAGTCCGCCGGTGTGTATAAATAAGATGTTCTTTGACTTTCTAATTAATGGATGATCAGTCTGGATAGCCTGATATAAGCCGCGCATAGCTTTGCCCGTATAGACCGGATCAAAAATGACACCTGTTTTACGTGCAAAATCACGGATGAAATCCATCTCATCGGGAGTGTTTAAAGCATAACCGCGTCCGACATTACCATCAATAAGATGCAGTTCTTCATCGTTCAGCGGAAATGTTTCTCCAAGATATTCCGTAAAGCCATCACGCAGGCCCATGGTGACCTGTTTAAAGTGCTCTGCGCTATCACAGATGTTGACTCCAATGATGGTTTTTCCAAATTGATGATGCGAATTGGCAAAGACTAATCCGGCGTATGTCCCACCCGATCCGACAGCACAGACAATCGTATCAAAGGTGATTCCGAGCTGTTTTTCTTGGGCGACGATTTCCTCAAGTGCATTATAATAGCCGAAAGTCCCGATGGCATTGGACGCTCCTTCCGGTATGATATAAGCTTTGTTATTTCCATTTGTCAATTCGGCTTGGAGTTGCTCCATTTTTTCTTGACGATGATTTCTATAATCGTCGGCAGAAATGAAATGGATGGTAGCCCCGAGTAGTTCATCTAAGAGATAGTTCCCTTGAGGATGCAGTCTCTGGTCGGTCCGTAAGAAGAGATGACAGGATAGACCTAGTTTGGCAGCGACAGCTGCGGTGGCTCGAGCGTGGTTAGATTGGATACCTCCACACGTGATTAGTGTGTTGCAGCCTTGGTCTAAAGCCTCCTTCACTGCGTATTCAAGCTTGCGAATTTTGTTGCCGGCAAATTCACTTCCGGTTTGATCATCACGCTTCAAATAAAGTAAATATTTCAAGTCTGGACAACGCAGTGGTTCGATGCGAGTTGGCAGGTTGGCTAAGACTAAACGTTCTGGTTTCATAAGCACTGACTCCTTTCAATCCTAAATAAAGCAAAAGTCATGCCGAGAATCTTTAGGTGAAAACCGGCTAAATTTGTAGTACAATCGGATTAATTCCGAAAATCCGGAAAGGAGTACAAAATGTCGGAAAGCTTTGATACAAAACAATTATTCGACCATGTAAATGCGGGCTTTATGTACATTGATTGTGAAGGGAGTATTCGGCTGTTTAATCATTCAGCCAAGAATATTATTGGAATCATCCATGGCACTGATTTTAACCACCCCGCCGGTCAGCTCTTAGAGGGTGATATTGTTCTTATGGCTGATAATTCTCTTGGTGGTGACGACGGAGGGTTAGACGCCACAATTCTTAAAAGCATCGGGATCAGAGACAAAACAATTGAAAAAGGTAACAGCTTGGTCGCTATCGGTACTTATCTAAGCAAGTCCTCTAAACCTGTATACAAGGTTTTCAGAGGCCCACTGCCTTCAGGGAAAATCTATGTTGAACAAAAGATCGAAGGCCGAAATCTCAAGGCGGCGATTGACTTTGGAGAAAGACTTTTAAGCATTGAAGTTGGAGATCAAGTCTTTGACTTAAATTATCTGATCAGCATGGGCCATTTGGTCATACTTGATCGTAAGACCATGCAGGTAAAGTTTATCCAGGCTAAAGGATATTCGTATCGGAATGAAACAATCCGTGAAATACTGACAGGACAACCATTCTTGGCAAAGGGCGCTGAGGAAGTCACTCGACCGGACCCGATCGGCCAAACAGCTGAGACGTTTTTCGGTTCGGGAGAATTCATCGATGACCTAAATACAATTCTGACCGGTAAGTCTGATTTAATCAAAGAGAAGCACTATTTTCTCCAAGGAAGACAGTTGCTCTGCACTCTTCGAGCGGTTAAAGATCCGATTAACTGCACTGGAGTTAGTGTCAACCTGCTTGATGTATCGGAATTAGGCGATCTTCTTAAGATGCGAGAAGATTTGATTGAAACAATAGAGCGTAGTATGACAACGATAGTACCTCATCATTTTGGCGACTTGGATACGATTCCAAACATACAAGGCAATTCGTTGTCAATGCAAGAAGTAAAGTATTTTATCAAAAAGGCCGCCCAAATCAAGTCTACCGTGTTTATTACAGGCGAGAATGGCACCGGAAAAACGATGGTGGCGCGTGAAATACATAATGCACAACATCCGGAGGAGCCCTTCATAGAGGTGAATTGTGGGAGCATACCTCAAAGTCTCTTTGAAAGTGAATTATTTGGCTACACCCCCGGATCATTCACAGGGGCGCTCAAACAAGGGAAAGAAGGCTTTTTTCAATTGGCCGGAAACGGGACGATTTTTCTGGATGAGATAACAGAAATCCCACCATCAATCCAAGGAAAGTTACTTCATGTTCTTCAAGATAAACGCTATTATCCGATCGGAGCGAGTAAGCCTATTACTATATCCGCTCGTATTATCGCGGCGACCAACCGAAAAATAACCGAAGAGATCTCACTCAACCGATTCCGTGAAGATTTGTATTATCGATTAAATGTGTTTCCGATCAATATCCCACCGTTACGTAAGCGCACGGAAGATATCTATGCTCTTTCTCAGGCGATCATGAAACGGTTGCAAAAAGAGTATGGACTAAGCGATAAGATCCTATCGGGCGGAGCTTATCAGCAGATTCTAAATCATCCATGGCCAGGGAATGTTAGAGAATTGGAAAATGTATTAGAACGAGCAATGTTGATTTGTGAAGGTAGTACGATTTATCCGGAACATTTGAATCTGGAAGAGACCAGGCAGTCCCTACATCTACAAGAAGTAAGAGAGGCAGCTGAAAAGCATGCTATCCAAACAGCGCTCCTTCATACAAAAGATAGACGTCGACTGATGGAACTACTAGGAGTGTCAAAGAGCACACTCTATGAAAAACTAAAGCAGTACAATTTGTCCGGTTAAGGCTATTGTATAGAAAACTAGGGACTCATACCCGCTAACAAAAGATCTTTCGATGGAAGCTAGTCGGTCACGTATAAGCCGGCAGCTTTTTGCGGGTGAGCGACTATAGAACCATCGTGTTTAAGTTGCAAGCAGGTGCTGCCAAGATCCTCGGGGGCGATAAGACTTCGAATGACTCGATCAACCGAGCTGTTGTTTTGTTTGAGTTTTTTCAGGTTGGCTGATGATCATATCTCTTTCATTTGAACACATTTTTTTTTGTGATCTCTAAAAACGATTACATCTCAAAATAACCTATTTCAAAAGGGGGTTTTTACCTCAAAATCGCAGTTTTCACTTGGATGAACAAAAAAAGCCGACATCGACGGATGCCGGCTACGACCTAGATATTGTCTTTTAGTTGGAGATAGCGGTAGCCGAAGCTCAAGACTCCGAAGCTAAGCAGTCCCGCCAAGCCGATAAATATCAGGTCTCTCACGATATGATAGGAAGCCCCACCGAAGCCTTTGATGAGAAGGTGGCCGATCAGATAGCTCAGGCTGAGAAAGAAGATACTTCGAAGCAGCCAGGCGTAGGATTTCTTTCGTAGGATCCGCCACAGAACGAGACTGACGCCCGAAATCATCATAGCTAGAGATAAATAGTAGTTAAGGGCTAGGCGGGGTAGAATGGCCTTGCCTATTCGAGGCGTATTTCCGCGAGGTGATAATGTGTACACGGGGGACTGACCATCGCCGGAATAGTTGGCATATTCAAAAAAGTCATAGTCCTTGTCCGGTGTCGATAAAATGATCTTATGAGGCTGGCTGTGGCGTCCCAGAAGTCTATCCCACCGTGACGTCCAAGCTTCGATGACGAGGCCTCTCGTTCCATAATCAGGGTCGATCGTTTCCCAAGTGGAGACAGCGGTCAGTGAGGGATCGAGGCTGGCATAGATCTCGCCACTGTTCGTCTGATAGAGTTCGAACAGGTCCTCGCGATAGGGTAGATATTGGGGCAAATTGAGCCAAGCGAATAGTCTTAGTGCCAGCAGTGCCACGACAAATACACCTAGCCATAGGATGGTAGTCCTCTCCTTTTGGAGGCGGCTTTTGACGCTACTAAGCGGGAGTGATTCGTTCGAGTCGATGCTGGCGAGTGGTTCTTTTAGGCGAGAGTAGAGTGCCTGACAAGCGGCGCAGGTGTCTAGATGCTCTTCGACCAGTGCCTGACTATCCGGGCTGGTCATTTGTTCAGTATATAAAGGTAATAGATCTTCGATCACTCGACAGGTAACATTCATGACTTTTCCTCCATTTGGTTCTGGATCATTCGTTTCGCCCGATGAAAGGTCACACAGGCCCAGTTTTCGCTCTTATGGAAAAGGCGGCCAATGTCTTGATAGCTCTTGTCCTGGATCACCCTTAGCTGAAACACCTCGCGGTAGGGACTAGGCAGAGTGTACATCGTTTGCTCGATGGTTTGAAGCGCTTCTTGTTCAATGACGGCTTCCTCGGGCGATGGCTCGTCTGATGGCCACTGTTCGAGCGGTTCATCCGAGACTGTTTTGGCAGATCGGCTTAGATGATCGAGAAACAACCGATAAGCAATCTGCTTCAGCCAGCCATCGATCGAGCCGTCACCACGGTAGCTATCGAGTGACTCCAGGGCTTTAAAAAACGTCAGCGATGTGATCTCATCCGCCAGGTCGGGGTCTTTCGTCCGGCGTAGGAGAAAGTGATAGACCGATGTGAAATAGAGCCGATAAATGGCTTCAAAATCTGGTGTCACCGCTTCCTCCTTTCACTTAGTAGACGCTCCTGTCAGCCTAATCTTACAATAAATTGTTTATACCTTGGTGGAAATTTGACGGATTTTCTCTCAGAGGATCACCTCTCGCGATATCCTAGCCCTATGAATCTGTTTAGTCTCAAGCGGTGTCAGGTGTGTCAGGTCGAGGTGTTCAATCAGCGGCCTTTATGTGGGGTCTGCTTCGAGCGGCTGCGAGATCTCCAGGCGGCCGATCGAATGGAGCGAGGCGATTATGTCATCTTCTCGCTCTTTTCCTATGCCGATGAGATCCAGGAATTGATCCACCGATTGAAATTTCAGGAGCAGCGCTATCTCTCGGGTGTGATGGCCGATTTTATCGTTCGATTCCTAAACCAAAATCAGCTGCCGGTCGATGCGGTCAGTCATATCCCGATGCACCGGTATAAAAAGAGGGTGCGAGGCTTCGATCAGGCGGAGGATCTGGCGATGGAGACCGCTCGGCGGTTAGAGGTTCCCCAAATCCACCTGTTTGAGCGGACCAAGCGCACCAAGAGTCTCTATAAGCTCGATCGGCGTCAAAGACGAGATGTCATGGCCGGCAGCATGAAGGTGATTGGCGAGAAGCCCCCGGGCTATTTGATGATCATCGATGATATCCTGACGACCGGTGCCACGATCAG
>DUPT01000070.1 GCA_012838225.1 Tissierellia bacterium | reverse complement strand
GACCACGATGAAGCGAGAAATCGAACGGATCCAACGAGTCCAACTTACTTTTGGAAACACGCATGTTTCGACGGACTCGCTCTTGTGATGCCGAAATTTCTTCCTACATGGAGCTGTTGGCTTTATTCTAGCATAAAAGGACAGTTTTTCGATCCAAACCGTCCTTTAGGCCATCCATGTTACGTTGAGAAATCAACCGGCTCATATTTCAGCTTCTTTTTCAATAGGTGTCCAGTTTACTTCTGAAACTGACCGCAGCTAAATGATCTCAGCCAGCTCGACCTTGTCTTCATCGATCACATTGACATAGCCCTCGTGTTCGAGTCCGACGATATTGCCCTCAAAGGTATCCAGATAGTCGGCCAGCTCCCGGCTCATGATCTCCCCCGGCACGATGACGGGCGAGCCCGGCGGATAGGGAATGATATACTCCGTCACGATATGGCCGACCGCATCCTGATAGCTCAGCGGATAGTCGGGCTGCAAGAAAGCCTCCCGGATCGGCAGCCCCTGCTCCGGCCGAAAGATCTTATAGTAGACCGGTTCGATCTCTTGGATGACGACCCGCTTTAGCGCATCGAGCAGCCGATCAAAGTCCTCCTGGATCGTCATGATGCTTGGCATCATCAGAAGCCCCAGCTGCGAAGAAAACTCCGACTGGACCCCCATAAAACGCAGCTGACGATCGATCGCTCCGTAGTCGACGCTGTTCTTATGGCGGATCAGCAGTCTCGTCTTGTCCTGCTTGCCGTTTTTATAGACGATATAGAAGTCGGTCTCGGCCTCGAGCTTGTCTTTAAAGTCGGCACACATGGCTAGGAGGTTTTGCATCAGCTCATGCCCCTGTGAGATATAGATATCGATCGCGATATCGAGAGACCGCATCAACACATAGTTAGGCGATGTACTCATGAACAGCTTGATATTCTTTTGAGCAAAGCTCGGCGTGAACTTATTGGTGCACAGGTGCATGATGGCGGTCTGGGTCATGCTCGGCAGCGTCTTATGAAAGGAATGGACCACGATATCAGCGTAGCGCATCGAGGACAGCTCCTCATCGATCAGCTTGAGGTGAGAGCCATGGCTCTCATCAACGATGATCGTGACCCCTTTTTCGACCAAAAACTCAAACACGTCATCTTCAATCACTTCACCATAAAAAGACGGTGTCGTCAGCACCACGCCCTTGGTAGAGTCAGTCACAAGCTCCTTCAGGCGCTCGAGCATATTCTCATCGGGGTAGATATAGACCGGCTTGATGCCAAGGAGAAACACCCCGTCATAGACCGAGATATGAGAATTACGCATCATGATGACCTCATCCCCCTTGTTAAAGGCAGTTGAGAGCGCTCCAAGGACGGCGCCGGTCGCCCCATTGACCGAGATGAAGGAGTGGGACGCCCCGAAGGTATCGGCGATCAGACGCATGGTATCCAGAATGATGTCTTTGGGATTGAACAGATTGTCGGTCCCGGGAATTTCCGTCATATCGTATTGGTAGATGGCCTGCTCGATCCGACCCTTATGCCCCGGCATCTGAAAAGGGGCCAGATTCTCAGCAATGACCTTGTCGATACCCCAGACTATTTTCATAGTGAAGCCTCCTATTGTTGCTTAATGAAGTGATTATATCACGATTGAAACAGGATAATTCAGGTCGAAAAAAATATTCATCGGGCCTATGTTATAATGAATTGTGAACGTGTTATCAAAGGAGAAGAGTATGTTATCAAATCGTGCCAAGGCCTTAAGCCCATCGATCACTTTAGGGATTTCCGCCCGGGTCAAAACCATGAAAGCGGAAGGTATTCCGGTCATCAACCTCTCGATCGGCGAACCCGATTTTGTCACACCCGATTGTGCCAAAGCCGGCGGAACCTATGCCATCGAAAACGATGTCACCAAGTATGATGCCGCCTCGGGCAATCTCGGTCTGCGTCAGGAGATCTGCCGCAAACTAAAAGACGAAAACGGCCTCGACTACACCCCGGAACAGATCGTGGTGTCCAGCGGTGCCAAGCATTCGATCACCAATGCCGTGATGGCCACCGTCAATGACGGTGAAGAAGTCATCATCCCGGTGCCCTACTGGGTCAGCTACCCTGAGATCGTGGAGCTACTCGGTGCCAAGGCCGTCTTGGTCCAAACCAAAAAAGACAATGGCTTTCTACTGACTGTCGAAGATGTCAAAGACCATATCAGCGACAAAACCCGAATGGTCATCCTGACCAATCCCTCCAATCCGACCGGCAATGCCTTCACTCGAGATCAGCTACAAGAGCTGTGTCAGTTCCTGGTCGACCACAATATCCTGATCCTATCCGATGAGATCTATGAGCGGATCGTCTATGATGAGCCCTTCACCTCCGTTGCCGCACTATCAGACGAGATCAAAGAAAAAACCATCGTCGTAAACGGCCTCTCAAAGAGTGCCTCGATGACCGGTTGGCGGATCGGCTATACGGCATCGACCGTTCAGATCGCTAAGGCCATGGGCTCGATCCAGTCTCACCTGACCTCTCACCCCTCGACCGTCTCGATGCAGGCGGCCAAATACGCTCTGAGAGATTGTGGTGACGCCATCGAGCACATGCGACAGACCTATCAGAAGCGACGCGACTTTATCGTTGATTTCTTCGAAAAAGAACTGCCTCAGCTGAGCATCGTACCGCCTAAAGGCGCCTTCTATGTCTTTGCCGATATGTCGGTCCTAAGAGACAAGCTGACCGCCGAGAGCCTATCGATGAAGGTGTGTGAGGACATGCTCGACCGCGAGGTCGCATTCGTCCCCGGCATCGGCTTTGGCGCCGACGACTTCATCCGCATCAGCTACGCTGCCAGTATGGATGATATCAAAGAAGGCCTGCAACGCCTGAAGGCCTATGTTGAAGAAACACTCAGATGAAGATCCTAAAGATCGAAGAACAACCGCTAAAATACCTTAAGACCTTTCTCATCACCTATCTCGACCGCTTCTCTCAAGAACAGAAGTGGGAGATGGTCTCTCGGGGCGGTCTCGACCGCCTCGAAGATGAGGTCTATCAGCATACCGACTATACCGATGGTGCGATGATCGTTGCCTTAAACGAATCAAACACCCAGACCGTCATGGTCCGAGAATACCGTCCGGTCGCCGGCGGCTATGTCTATGCCTTTCCGGCCGGCCTGTGCGATGAGGGTGAACCGATCGAGGTCACGTCGGTCAGAGAGTTTAAAGAAGAGACCGGTCTGGACTTTCACTTCCAGGGTAAAGACGGCCCTCGCTACACCACGGTCGGTCTGACCAATGAACGAGTCCATACTGTCTTTGGCACGTTCTCAGGCGAGATTTCACAGGAGTATCTGGACGGCTCAGAAGACATCGAGGCCGTGATCGTCGACCGCGACGAAGCTCTTCGTCTGTTAAAAGAAGAAGAGGTCCCGATCCGCTCCGCCTTCCTACTCATGAATCTGTTTCAGATCCCACTGTTTGAATCCGAGGCCAAATGAACACAAAAATCATTGGAATTGCCGGGGGCTCAGCCTCCGGCAAGACCTCCATCGTAAAGATCCTAAAAGACGAACTGAAAGAAAAAGCCCAGATCATCTACCTCGATGCCTATTACAAGGGCTTTGAAGAGCTCACGCTCGAAGAGCGAAAGAAGCTCAACTTCGACCACCCCCAGAGCTTTGAAGCCGATCGACTGGTCAAAGACCTGATCGCACTAAAGCGCGGCCAAGCCATCGAGATGCCGATCTATGACTATGTGGCCTATGAGAGAAAACAAGCAACCACGCCCGTAGCACCACACGAGGTCATCCTGGTCGAAGGCCTGCTCGTCCTCTACTACCCCGACCTAAGAGAACTGCTCGATCTCAAGGTCTATGTCGAAACGGACTCAGACGAAAGACTCATCCGAAGGATCAGACGTGACACCATCAAACGGGGACGGACACTAGAATCGGTACTCGACCAGTATCAAGACACCGTCAAACCCATGCATGAGCAGTTCATTGAACCATCAAAAAAACACGCCGATATCATCATCCCCACCGGGGCCAGAAATCAGCGTGGCGTAGGCCTACTCCTCAACTTTGCCCGACAATTAGTCGAATAATTCCCACCGACCACAACGAGGTCGGTTTTTTCTT
>DUPT01000069.1 GCA_012838225.1 Tissierellia bacterium | reverse complement strand
GGGCGATGTCGGCCGGATCCTCCGGCTCGGCGATCAGGGCGAGGCCTAGATCATGGATCGGGGAGTGGCTGCCATCGACCGACATGACGATGGGCTTTTCGGCCATCAGATAGTCAAACATCTTATTCATCCCGAAGCCGTATTGGTAGAGCTTGTTACGAGTACTTCCCAGGTAGAGGCTATCGAAGGCTTTGAGTGACTGAATGATCCGCTCCTTCGGGATGGGATCGAGAAAGGTGATCGGCAGCTGCTGTTCCTCAACCATCTGCTGCAGTCTGGTCTTTTCGATGCCATCACCGATGATGACACCGGCGATCCTCGAATCAGTCAGCTCTTGAAAGCTTCTGATAAAGTAGTCCATGGCATTGGAGATGCTGAGGCCACCGGCATAGCCGATGACGTGCTGATAGGTCTGTTTGAGCCGGTCGATGGTCTCGATCACCGCCGGATCGGCCGGCTGTTGATCACTAAAATACGCCTCGGGCAATCCGTTTGGGATATAGACGACCTCGGTGTCAAGCCCAAGCTCTCTGACGTGCTGGGCGGCATTGGGTAGGATGCTGATGATTTTATTGGATTTTTTATAGGCGGCGATTTCAGCCTGTTGCATGGTGAAGATAAAGGGATGATATCTGGAGTAGCCGCCCAGCTCCATCGGTGTCATCGGCCACAGATCGTGGATCTCATGATAGAGTCTGGCGCCACTGGCCTTGGCCAGGCTCCTTCCGGCATACGTATCAAACGGGTAGGTCGAGGAGGTGATGATGGCATCGGGCGTTAGGGTCTCCAGGATTGTTTGTTTTCCCTTGATGATTTTTCGGACAAACCGGATCATCGAGCGCACCCGGGCGATGCCGTTACCGGCATACTTGCCGGATTTGATAAATAGGAAGGGCACGCCCTCGATCGTCTTCACCTGATAGTCCTGCTTGATGGGCGGATTGACCTTTCTCAGATGCGAGTAGTCGCCGGCGATGATCAGCACCTGATGCCCTTGCTGCTGGAGCTCCCTAGCGATATAGTAGGGACGAAACTCCATCCCCAGCCGGTCAGAGCCGGCGTAGTGATCGATATAGATGATGTTCATGCAAATCCTTTCCGATTGGAGATGGGGAAGCTTAGGATGACCTTGAAGAGATCGCCCTCGATCTCGATGTCGAAGCTGCCGCCTGAGAGCTCGGTAAAGCTCTCGGCAATGCTTAGGCCCAGGCCGCTGCCCTCAGAGGTCCTGGCCTTATCGGCTCGGTAGAAGCGCTGGAGGACATTTTCTTTGGTGAAGTCCATGGCATAGGCCGAGGTGTTCTTTAGCACCATGATGGCCGTCAAGCCATTGACACTTAAGTCCAGAAAGATCCTGGTCCCTTCATGGGTGTATTTCAGGGCATTGTCGATGATGTTTTGGAGCACCCGGTAGAGCCTGGTGCCATCGCTCTCGATCATCACGGCGTATGCGGGCAGGTTGAGCTTTAGGGTGTGGCCGGAGCTTTCGATCTGAGATTCCATATCGATGACGGTCTGTTCGATCAAGCGTCTCAAGTCGAACTCATCGCGCTTGACGGTGACATCGCCGGTAGAGGCCTTGGACAGATCGAAGACGTCTTGAAGGATCTGATTGAGCCTCGAGGATTTATGAGCGATCACCTCGACGTATTCCTGGGAGACTTCATTGAGCGGTTCATTTTTTAGCAGGTCGACATAGCTGATGATCGAGGTGAGGGGGGTCTTTAGATCGTGCGAGACATTGGTGATCAGCTCGACCTTGGTCTTTTCACTCTTTAGCATCTCCTGGACTGAGCGGTCCATGCTCTGATCGATGCTTGAGAGGGTCCTTTTATTGGCTCGGATAAACCAGCTCATCAGGCCGACCGAAATCAGAGCCAGGATCAGCAGCACCTCAGGGGTGTTTTGGAGCTGATGGGCGATAAAGAGCAGGATCGAGAGCAGGATCAAAAACAGCACCGTTCGACGAGACACGATATCGGTCAAACGCTTTGAGCCGCTGGTCACGGTGTCAAAGGCGATCGCAAAGGCATCGAAGACCTTCTTTATCAGAGAGGTCTCGGCCAGGCGGTCGCGCTTTAGCCGGCTGATGATCGTCAGGATCACCAGTAGAAAGCCGGAAAACGACAGGAAAACAAACAAAAAGGTGGTAACGACCGATATCAGGTCGCTGTAGAAGACCGGCTGGAGCGAGCTATAGAACAGGTAGGACATGTAGAGGACGAGAAAGACCATGGCTGCCAGGACAAACTCGAGCGGGATCCAGTCGAGCTGACGCAGATAGCTGTCCTCTTGTCTATCGCTTAGCAGATAGACCAGGCGGATGAACAGCAGGCCGGCCGCCAGGATCGAGAGGCTGATGCCGAGGATCAAGCTAAAGGTCTTTCGGCGGACATTGTCCCATTTTTGCTGGAGCTCGTCAATAAACGTATCCTCAAACGCCAGCATATACTCTTGGCCGGAGGGAGCGACGAGATAGGCGGAGGAGGGCAGCTGAGAGGGCGGTGCCCAGAAGCGGCCCAAGCGGTAGCCGTAGTAGTGATCGCCCAGGGCCTGGAACGAAGCGATCGTGGGATTGATGACATTGCTGTAGGTATTGTGGCCATCATGATAGTAGAAGCGGACGCCGTCTTCTCTAAAGAAGACCTCTTCGCCGGAGCGAAGCAAGCGATCGACTCGGCCGCGGACCTCGACATAGTGGAACTGTCTGGTCTGAAGATAGTCTTTTTGGAGGATCTCGCCCGGATAGGTCTCCTGATTGAACAATAACTGCAGGAAAATATAGCTCAGGCAGACCAGGGCGACCACCAGGGCAAAGAAGATGATTTTGAGTGTGATGCTATGCTTCGATTTTGTAGCCAATGCCCCATACCACTTTCAGATAGATCGGTTCCTTGGGATTGATCTCGATTTTTTCCCGGATGCGGCGGATGTGGACCATGACGGTGTTCTCGACGCCATAGGCCGGCTCGCCCCAGACCTGTTCATAGATCTGCTCGGCACTGAATACCTGGCCGGCGTGTCTCATCAGATGCTCCATGATCTTGTATTCAGTGGCCGTCAGATGGATGGTTTCACCGCCGACCGAGATCATTTTGGTCAGCATATCGAGACTGAGATCACCGATCGTGATCTCGGTCTGTTTTTGTTGATGGACATCCCCCAGGGTCTTATAGCGTCTGAGGGCGCTTTTGACCCGGGCCAGGAGCTCGGCATTCGAGAAGGGCTTGGTGATATAGTCATCGGCGCCCAGACTGAGGCCTCGGACCTTGTCGCTCTCTTGGCTTTTGGCGCTTAAGATGATGATCGGGATATTCTGCTCCTCGCGCAGCTGCTGAAGGGCTGAGAGACCATCGAGATAGGGCATCATGATGTCGAGGAGGATCAGATCGAGTGGCTCTTTGGCAGCAAGCTCGAGCACCTGATGGCCATCATAGGCTGATAGGGTCCGGTAGTTTTCAGTTGTCAGTACTTTGGTGATGATGCGGTTGATTTCCTTGTCATCATCACAGACGAGAATGGTCGATGTCATGGGTCTGCTCCTTTGAAGTTCATTTTATCATAAACTTGGCGCTCTCGTGGGCCGCTTGGTCGAGTCATGCTATAATAGAAGCAATCAGAAACAGAGGTGATATGTGAGTTATTTAGCCTTGTACCGTAAGTACCGGCCGGTCGATTTTGATGACTTTGCCGGCCAGACGGAAATTACCGATTCCCTGCGCTATCAGGTGAAGACCTCGAGCTTTGGCCATTCCTATTTATTCAATGGCATTCGGGGCACGGGCAAGACCTCGATGGCCAAGGTGTTCTCCAAAGCCATCAATTGTCTCGATCCCCAAGCGGGAAATCCCTGTAATAAGTGCAGCGCTTGTGTGGCGTTTAATAACAATGCCCAGATGGATGTGATCGAGATCGATGCCGCCTCGAATAACGGGGTCGATGATATCCGGGATCTGAGGGAGAATTCTCATTTCGTCCCGGCCAGCTCGAAGTATAAAGTCTATATCATCGACGAGGTCCAGATGCTCTCGCAAGCGGCGTTCAATGCCCTGCTTAAGACCCTGGAGGAGCCATCGAAGCAGGTGGTATTCATCCTGGCGACGACGGAGCTGCATAAGATCCCTGAGACGATCCTCTCACGCTGTCAGCGCTATACCTTTCGCCGGATCGATCAACAGGCGATGATCGAGCGGATGGAATACGTTGCCAAGAGTGAGGGGGTCGACTATGAGCTGTCGGCTCTTCGGATCCTGAGCGATCATGCCGGTGGGGCGGTTCGTGATGCCCTGAGTATGATGGATAAGACGCTGTCACTGGCTCGCGGGCGGCTGACGGAAGAGGCGGTCCGGACGTCGCTGGGCCTGCTCGGTCGAGAGCGGACCGATCAATTGCTGAGAGCCGTCTTTTCCGGTCGGATCGATGATGCTATGGGAGAGATCGATCAGATCCTAAGAGAGGGTAAGGAGATCGGAAAAGTGTTGGAGGAGTGTCTTGATTTTCTAAGGGCGCTGCTTATGACCAAGCTCATCCCCAATCGCCAACGGCTCGATCAGGTGGTGAGCTTTGAGATCCTAAGCTTTAGTGATCACTACCGGGAGATCGAGGCCCCGCTGATCCAGCAGACGATCGATCTGCTCGATGAGACGCTTCGAAAGCTCCGGTTTGCTTCGCTGCCAAGATTGTCACTCGAGATGGCCCTGATCAAAGCCGCCCAGCTCGGCCACGGCCTGGAGCAGGTGGAGGTGAAGAAGGTGGTGGAGAAACGAAAGATCGAGGTCGTTTCAGAGGAGCCACCGGCGCCCGAGGTGATAAAGCCTCAGGATATCCCGATGCTATGGGAGCGCACTCTGCGCCAGATCAGAGAAGCCGGCCATCAGCACCTGTTTTTTCTGCTGAGTGAAGGCAAGATCGAGGGGCTTGAGGGCGATCAGTTGAGGCTGAAGTTTGAGCCGGGGGGCGACTATTATGTAAAAAACATTCAGAGCCCGGAGCATCAAAAGGCCTTAAAGCCGATCCTAAGTAAGGTATTCGGACCGAGTGCCCGGTTGATCCCGGAGGCTGAGAAGCTGCCGGAGCCGAAGGAAGAGGCGATATCCGATCTCGATATGCTGAAAGCATTTGTCGGAGACACCTCAAAACTGAATATCAAATAAGACAAGGAGAATAGTATGTCAAGACGAGGGGGCTTCCCGGGCATGGGAGGCAAAAACATGAACAATATGATGAAGCAGATGCAGAAGATGCAAGAGGATCTGATGAAGGCGCAGGCCGAGGCCGAGGAGAAGGAATTCACCGTCACCGTCGGCGGCGGAGCGGTCGAGGTCGTTATCAATGGCAAGCGTGAGCTCCAAAGCATCACCCTCGATGAGATGGTGGTCGATCCGGAGGATATCGAGATGCTCCAAGATCTCATTCTATCAGCTGTCAATGAAGCCTATCGTCAGGCCGAGGAGCATATGGAAAAGACCATGGGCAAGGTCACCGGCGGCCTCAATATCCCGGGACTCTAATGGATTATTATCCGGAGTCTGTTATCCGGCTCATCAATGAGATCGCCCGGCTTCCCGGCATCGGCTATAAGAGTGCCATCAAGATCGCCTACAATCTGATCGAAATGAGTGAGCCGGAGGTGGTGAAGCTGGCCAAATCGATGGTCGAGATGAAAAAGAAGGTGCACTACTGTCGGCAGTGTCATCATCTGACAGAAGATGAGCTCTGCAGCATCTGTGCCAGTGATAAGCGCGACCGATCGATCATCTGTGTGGTCGATACGCCGCGCGATCTGATCGCGATCGAAAAGACCCGTGAGTTCCACGGGCTATACCACGTGCTGCATGGTCGGATCTCGCCGCTCGATGGGGTCAGGCCGCAGGATCTGACGATCGCATCGCTTGAAAAGAGACTGGCCGGGGGTGAGGTGAAGGAGATGATCCTGGCCAATTCACCGACGCTTGAGGGTGAGAGCACCGCCGTCTATCTGTCAAAAACCATGCACGGCAAGGTCGATAAGATCACCCGGATCGCCCATGGGGTGCCGATCGGGGGTGACCTTGAGTTTGCGGATGAGATCACACTCTTAAAGGCCATGGAGGGCCGTCACGACTACTAAAGTGAGGTAATCATGCTGGGAGCCCTATTCGGTAATATTGCCGAGTCGAGATTTCTACTGGAGCGGCCCGAGGATCTGTCCCAAGCGGGCGCTTTGTTCGATCCGCCGGCCCATCTGACAGACAGTGGCCGATTGTTTATTGAGTTCTCTCAGCTGCTGCTGGACTATCATAGTGAGCCTGATATCCTAAGAAGTGAGCTGACAGCCAAAGGCTATCCTATGCTGTCACTGACCGAGTATGGCCTGATCGGCTCATTGGCTGAGACAGAAGACGTGCTGGAGCGTTTGATCGAAGTGATGGCACCGACTGAAAAAGAGGTGGCGTTAGCTTTGGCCAAGGCCGTCTTTTGGGCCAAACAGGGCGAGACCAAGGAGACGATCCTTCAGCGGATCGAGCAGGACTTCTTCCCGGTCTTTACCTTGGAGGCTCAGGTGGAAACACCGCAGGTGAGAGCCCTGGTGGCTTTTCTCGGTTCAAAAGACAGTGAGACCGCCCTGTGGCGGGCGATCGAGTTCTCAGCCCCGGGTGAGGAGTTGGCCTCGGCAGTCGGTGTGATGGCTCGGGCCTATTATGGGCTAAACGATGAGACCGAGCGGATGATCCGCCGACTGGTGAATCCCAAGGGAAGAAAGGTCATCAGCCTCTGGAAGAGCCGGTTTCCGGCCGTCGATCCGGCGGCCTATCGGCTGTTGACCAAATATCAGCATCGACTGGAGAATGACCGGGAGCTGAGTCATTTTGTTCAGGAATTCTATTATTATGCCATGCATCAGGCGGCGGTCGATCTCAGCCGGTATCAGGAGCTGCTGGAGGCGGCCGGTCTGGAGTGGACCCAAAAGACGCTGTTTGAGGCGGAGGCTGATTCACTGGCCGACACCACCGTTTTAGCGCTGATCATCGGAGCGCTTCGGGCCGATTATTTCAGTCCCGGGATCCTGGAGGATCTGGTGGCAGACGGTGCCATCGATCGCTGGCTTAAGCGTTTGGCAGAGCTTGACTCTTCCGACAAGGAGCTACCGGCCCTTGAAGTCATCCGACTGACGCTAGAGCTCATAGCCGATGGGACAAAGGAGAGCATTCGGATCGATGAGTCGGGGCTGGAGGTCAAGGTGTCGATCGATCAGACGCTGGAGCAGACGCTTCAGGTGCAGGTGAAGGATCGCTGGCTGATGGGGCGGCTTGATGATATCTTGTCCCTGACCGGTCAGATCACCGCCGAGACGGACTGGAACGAGCAAGCGACCAATCAAGCCCAGCCGGTCTACCAGCTGGCGCTCGAGCTGATCGACGGCTCACTCTGGCAAAGGAGCGGGCCGTATGATCGGGCCCATATGCCGGAGAAACCATGGCGGCATTTGATGGAGCGGGTGGCTGAGTTTATTCATATCCTGGGGATCGGTCGCTCGATCGCACTGACGGATTTCAATCGGGCCTTAAAGCCGGGTGAAGTCAAATACTGCGGCGTTGAGTTCGATGACTATGGTAAGCTCTATCACTACCTGACCTATGATATGGACATCCAGGTGGGGGATCGAGTGATCGTGCCGGCCGGACCGGCCAATGCCGAAAAAGAAGTGACGGTCCGAACGATCGAGTTCTGTCAGTGGGATGATACACCCTATCCACTCGAGGAGACCAAGCTGATCCTTAGGAAGGTAGAGCCGGAGCTGTCCTTTTCAAACCGGTTGATCAGACCCATCACCGAAGAACCGGACTACTTCCCGGTAGAATTCAGTAACTAAACAAAGCAAAGCAAAAAGAGCTGTTTCGGAGAGGAACAGCCCTTTTTGCGATGGTAAGGGTGAAGGGGCTATAGGGTCAGGCTGTCGAGGTAGCTGTCCCAGAGGTCGCGGTTAAGCCGGACAAAGTTGGCGGCATCCTTTCGCAGGTAGTTTAGCAGGTGTTCTGAGAGCGTGCCCTCGGGAATGAAATAGAATTTCTCGTTTTCCGTTTCCGGGAAATAGCCGTAGACTACAATGCCGGTCGGGGAGAGAAAGGCGATCATGGAGCTGAGTGAATAATCGAGCAGGTCGATGTTGCCGTAGTTGCTGTCCACAAACGAATCAAACCGCTTAATATAGTCTAAGCGATCGGCCTGGTCGTAGGACTGGATGCCGACCATCGGCACCAGCAGCTGACCGCGGGCAAAGAAGTAGCGGAGGGAGGGGAAGTTCAGGTGCAGGTTGATCTGACCATCGAGGATCCGTTGAAATAATGTTGTCATCATCTCACTGGCAAACGGTGGACCATCCAGGGCATCGATCTCTTCTTGGGTCAATAGCAGACCGACCGGTGCAAAGGCATAGATTGACCCGACGTCTAGGCCTACTCATCATCATCATCGGATTTGGCTTCTTGCTTTATCCGTTGACGTCTATCACCCTGAATCATCTAAGGGCTCCGGGGAGAATGGAGACCTTTTTAGCCGAGCAACAAAGCCTGACACAAGAAAACGTTGAAGTGATTCTTGAGCAGGCTCATGCCTACAATCAGACACTCGATGGAACGGCCAATGGTGCGATTGATCCATTTGAAGTAGAGCAGGTGAGCTTGACCCCTCCGATCGATCTTGAGGAAGGGGAAGTGTTTGCTTATCTTTCGATCCCAAAGATCGATGAAAAGCTTCCGATCTTTCTGGGAGCCAGTGAATATCACCTTGACCTGGGGACGGCCCATATCGATGGCACCAATCTTCCCATTGGAGGAAAAGATACCCGATCGGTGATTGCCGGGCATTGGGGTTGGCGGACTCAAACGATCTTTCGCAATATCCCGGAGCTGGTAGCCGGTGATCAGATTTTCGTCCATGCCCTGGGTGAGACTCTCGAGTACCGGGTGGTCGATCAAGAGATCATCCATCCGTATGAGTATGGCAAGCTGGCAGTGGTACCGGATGAGGACACCCTGACCCTCCTGACGTGCACCTATGTCAACGGGGCTTCTGATCGGTTGCTGGTCAATGCCAAAAGAGTCCTACCGGAAGAGGTGATCGTCACAGCCGAGGAGCAGACGGCTGAGGCAGCCGATCTAACCGAAGCGACAGGTCTACATCAAACTCCCGAAACCAAAGTCATGGTCAAGCGCTATGGACTGATGTCAGTGACATTGATTCTTTGGTTGATTCTTTTCGTGGTGGTCATTCGTTTTCTGAGGACTTTTCGCCGATAGGGACATGTTATGAAGTACTTTCTAATCAACCGGCTGTGGTTGATTTTTTCTTGAAAAATGAGTAGAGTAGGGGAAATGAAAAAGAAGTATTGGTCAAAACGATTCAAAGTAAATAAACGGCGAGCCAACAGTCTTTTGGTCGTTCTTAGCCTGATCCTACTGATCGTCCTTGTGGTGGCGTTTGTTGATAGACTGACGGATCGATCAGATGGTCCGGCGGTATTGCCGGAGGCTGTTACGCAGTGGCGACCGCTGGTCCTGGCTGAGATGGAAAAACAAGGGCTATCACAAGCCTGGATCGATGTGATGATGGCACAGCTCATGCAGGAATCCGGTGGCCGTCATGTCGACATCTTCCAGTGTTCTGAGAGTAAATACGGTGTTCCGGGAATGATCGAATCCGAGGAGGAATCGATCGAGCAGGCCGTCTACTACTGGCTCAAGCTGATCGATCGGGCGGAGGAGCTCGGCATCGAGCCGTCTCGTGAGAACATCCTGCAGTCGTACAATATGGGGATTGGCTATCTCGATCATCTAAAGGAACATCGTTCAGACACCACGCCTGAACTGGCAGCCTTATTTTCTGAAACTGTCCACCAGGGAGGGGGCGACCCCAACTACGTCGACAATGTCCTGCGCTATCTAGAGATGGCGATCAATTCGCGAGAAGAGTCCTATTAATTGAGTCTTTTTTCAATGGAGTCATTATTATTTCATATAAAGACTGTTCAAAATCAAGATTTTGATATAACATTATTGTTACTATAGCAGTCGAAACTTTTATCACGAATATCATTTTAGAGGTAATGCCATAAGCAGTCTATTCTCTACTTTTTGGGCGAAAAAGAATGACAGGAATGGGCAATATGAGTGGTTGCCACTGGATCAACATCTATGTGATACCCGGAATGTGGCGGGTTTGTTGTGGGAACATTGGCTTAGCGAGGGTCAACGGCAATTAGTCGTTGATCTTTTTGATGATAAAGAT